>VBFX01000063.1 GCA_005889395.1 Chloroflexota bacterium | reverse complement strand
AGATCACCGACGCCGAGTACGACGCGCTGTTCCGCGAGCTCGTCGACCTGGAGACGCAGTATCCCGAGTTGGTCACGCCCGACTCGCCGAGCCAGCGAGTTGGAGGGCCGCCGTCCGACGCCTTTGCGAAGGTGACCCACCGGACGCCGATGCTGAGCCTCGGCAATGCCTTCGACCGCGATGAGGTGCGCGAGTTCGACAGGCGCGTTCGGCGGGCGCTCGGCGACGTCAAGGTCGAGTACGTGACCGAGCTGAAGATCGACGGCCTCGCGACCAGCCTGCTCTACGAGGACGGCCGCTACAAGATCGGCGCGACCCGCGGCGACGGCTACGTCGGTGAAGACGTGACGCCGAACGTCAAGACGATTTCCAGCGTCCCGCTATCGGTGATCGTTCCACCGGAGTTTCCGAGGGCCTTCGAAGTCCGCGGTGAGGTCTACATGCCGAAGCGCAGCTTTCACCGCCTCAACGCCGAGCTGGCCGCGGAAGGCAAGCCGCTCTTCGCCAATCCGCGCAACGCTGCCGCCGGTGCGGTCCGGCAGCTCGATCCCCGCATCACGGCCCGCCGTCGGCTCGATACGTTCATCTATGCCCTCGATCCACCCGGCGGAGCCAGGAGCCAGGAGCAGATCCTCAACCGGCTCGCCGAGATGGGCTTTCACGTCAACACGAACCGTCGCACGCATCCCGACATCGATGCCGTCATCGGCTTCCTCGACGAGTGGCAGGAGAAACGCCACGAGCTCGATTACGGAATCGACGGCATCGTCATCAAGGTCAACGACCTCGGGCAGCAGGCAGAGCTCGGCTTCGTTTCCCGCAGCCCGCGCTGGGCCCTCGCCTTCAAGTTCCCGCCGGAACAGGCCGAGACGGTCGTGGACGACATCAAGGTCTACGTCGGGCGGACCGGGGCCATCACCCCGGTCGCCTGGCTCACGCCGGTGCAGATTGGGGGGACGACGGTCAGCCGGGCGACCCTGCACAACGAGGACGAGGTCGCGCGGAAAGACGTGCGGCCCGGCGACCACGTCATCATCCAGCGCGCCGGCGACGTCATCCCCGAGGTTGTCCGCGCGCTGACCGAGAAGCGCTCGCCATCGAGCCGGCCGTGGCACATGCCCAAGAAATGTCCCGAGTGTGGGACGGAGTTGGTACGGGAGCCGGGCGAGGCCGCAACCCGCTGCATCAATCCAACCTGTCCGGCCCAGGTGCTCGAACATTTTCGACACTTCGTCGGCTCGCTCGACATCGAGGGCCTGGGGTACGCCACGCTACAGCAGCTGATCGACCGCAAGCTGGTCAAGGACCCGGCGGACCTCTATCACCTGACAAAGGAACAACTACTGACCCTGGACGGCTTTGCTGACAAATCGGCGCAAAACCTGCTCGACCGAATCGCCGCCAGCAAGTCGACGACATTCCTTCGGTTTCTTTCTGCGCTCGCCATCAACCACGTCGGCTGGACGATGGCCGGCCTGCTGGCCGATCACTTCGGAACGATCGATCGCTTGCAAACGGCCGGCGTGGACGACCTCCGGGCCATCGGCGGCGTGGGTCCAACCGTGGCGGAGGACGTCCACGAGTATTTCCAGCGGCCAGAGTCCCGCCGCCTCATCGAGCGTCTGCTCGCGGCCGGAATCGAGATCAAGCAACCCGAGCAACGCGAGGGGCCGTTGAGCGGGAAAACCTTCGTCGTCACCGGCGCGTTGAGCTCACTGAGCCGGGGCGAAGCTGAGGGACGGATCAAGGCGCTCGGCGGTGCGATCGGCTCCGGTGTTTCGAAGAAGACGGACTACGTGGTGGTGGGCACGGATCCCGGCTCGAAGCTCGAGAAGGCCCAGCGCCTCAAGATCACCATCCTGGAGGAGGCGGCCTTTCTCGCCCTGCTCAAGGATGTCGCCATGAAAGCGACCATATAACGCTTAGTGAACGCTATAAGAATTTGTAACGACTTGTGACAGGTCCTTAACCTTTCTTTCGGGGCGCGCCACGCATATTGCGCGTATGTCGATTCCGCCCGTCCTGGCGGTGCCCAGCGGCCGCGCCGTCGGGCGCCTGAAGCGGATCGGCAGCCGTGGGCTGCTCGCCTTGCTGGCGGCGGCCGTCATCATGCTCGTCTTCGTCCTCGGGACGCTCTTGCCGGACGCGACGTTGCCCCTGACCTGGTACGTGCCCGTGCTCGACAGCGCCATGGTGGTCACGCTCGCGGTCGTGCTATTCCTCTCGTCCAGTGATGTGATCATCCGCCGGCACGGCCGCTTGCTGCCCCTGGCCTTCGTCAGCCTCGTTCTCGGCGTGGTGTGGCTTCAGCACATGCTCACCTTCCCGGGTGTCGCTCCCTTCAAGCTGCCGCTGGTGACGAATCAGACCGCACCGTTCCTCTCCCAGGCGGGGCATATTGGCACGCCTGCGCTCTTCGCCTGGATCCTGTTCCACCGGGCCGGTCCGCTGGCTCGGCCGCGGCGGTCACTGTTCAGGACCCTGGCCCTGGCGCTCGGGGTGAGTATGGCTGCCGTCGCCGTGGCGGCGGGGCTCGCTCTCATCCTGCCGCCGCTCATCGTCAATGGTCGCTTCACCGGACTCAACACCCTGTTTCAGGCCGGGCCATTTCTCGTCCTCGCTATTGTCGCCATCTTCTACCGGCGAGC
Organism: Chloroflexota bacterium; assembly: GCA_005889395.1. Lineage (GTDB taxonomy): Bacteria > Chloroflexota > Dormibacteria > CF-121 > CF-121 > CF-13. Next base: position 3,921 of record VBFX01000063.1, on the reverse strand, counting down.
GCGCGGCGCGGAACGCCGCATCGAGTCGAGTGTGATCGCCGGCTTGATCTTCGTCAGTGTCGAGACGATGGTCTTCATGTTCATGCAGGCTCGTTACGACGGATTCTGGTACGTCGGGCATGGCTTGATGCTGCTGCCCTGCGTCGCGCTCCTGGTTGGCACCGTCGGTCTCTTCACAGCCGCCCGCCGGGATGCCGAGGTCCAGCTGCGCGTCGTGGAACACCTGAAGGCGTCACAGCAACGGCTTCAGGTCATCATCGACACGTCACCAAGCGCCGTCATCAGCGCGGATGAGGCTGGATTGATCACCGGCTGGAACAGCAAGGCGGAGGAGATCTTCGGCTGGTCTCACGATGAAGCGGTGGGGCGGACCCTGATCGGCACGATCATTCCTCGTCGCTATCGCGACGCCCACCAGCGAGGTTTGGCGCGCTTCATCGAGACCGGTGAGGGCCGGCTGATCGGCAACACCGTCGAGCTGGCCGGCCTGCACCGCGACGGCCATGAGTTTCCGGTCGAGGTCTCCGTTTCCCCGACGTCGCGCTCCGCGTCTGGCGTCGACTTTGTCGCGTTCATGTGACGCGGCCACTGGCCAGCGCGGCGACGTGGTCCGAGGCAGCCCCCCAGGTCCTCCGCGGCATTTGCGAGTCCCTCGGCTGGGCCGCGGGCGAGTTCTGGCGGGTGGATAAGGATGCCAATCTGCTTCGTTGGGAGTGTGGCTGGCATCGGCCCTCGAAGGACTTCGGTGCATTCCTGGATGCCAGCCAGGCACTGACCTACGCTCGGGGGGAAGGTCTTTTGGGCCGGGTCTGGCGGACGGGCCGCGCCGCGTCCATCGACGATGTCGCGGCCGGGGATTCGCCGCGCGCCTGGGCGGCGAGCCGGGCCGATCTGCACGCCAAGTTCGCCTTCGCCGTCACCAACGGACGGAAGGTGACCGGCGTGATCGCCCTCTACAGCCATGACCGCAGCTCGCTTGACCGGGCCATGCTCCGAGTGATGACCGACATCGGCAGCCAGATCGGCCAGTTCATCGAGCGGCGCCGGGCCGAGGAGGACTTGCGACGAAGCGGCGAGCGGATCCGAGCCATCCTGGACAACGTTGCCGACGGTATCATCACGGTCGACGAGCGCCTGGTGATCCGCTCGTACAACCCGGCGGCCGAGCGACTCTTCGGCCACGCGGCCGACGAGGTGATTGGCAAGGACTTCGCCCGCCTGATCGCCGAACCCTACCGCCCCGAGGTCAAGCCCCGGCTGCGCACGTACCTGCGGGCCCAGCAAGGTCTTTTCGAGATGGGAAGCCACGAGACCTTCGGCCTCCGAAAAGACGGCAGCACGTTTCCCATGGAGTTCAATGTCGGCTGGCTCGGACCGCAGCGGTTGGTGGTCGGCAGCCTGCGTGACGTCTCCGAACGCAAAGCCGAAACCGAGGCGCTGCAGTACCGGGCACTCCACGATTCGCTGACGGGCCTGCCAAACCGCACGTTTCTCCGAGAGCGGCTCGAAGAAACCATTCGCGCTGGAGAGCGCGAGATGAAGCCGTGCGCGGTGCTGCTGATGGACCTCGATGGGTTCAAGAGCGTGAACGACAGCCTCGGCCACGGGGCCGGTGACCGACTGTTGCAGCAGGTCAGCCAGCGGATGCGGGGCGCGCTGCGGAAGGCGGATACCATCGCCCGCTACGGTGGGGACGAGTTTGCCGTGGTGCCGTGGGGCGCGACCGATGTCACGCGGGCGGTGCTGATCGCCGAGAAAATCCTGCAGGCCGTCGACAGGCCCTTCACGATCGATGACCAGCCCATCACGGTCAACATGAGTATCGGGATCGCCGTCTTCCCGCAACATGCCGAAGATGCCGACGCACTGACGCGTCGCGCCGACGTCGCCATGTATGCGGCCAAGCGCGCCCGAAGTGGCTTCAGCGTCTATTCGGTCGAACAGGAGGGTGGCGACAACGGTGGGCGCCCGCCGCTGATCGGCAAATTGCGCTATGCGATCGACCAGTTTGAGCTCGTCCTCCACTACCAGCCGATCATTTCCGTCCCCGACGGGTACCCAAGGAAGGTCGAGGCGCTCGTGCGCTGGGGCCACCCTAGCCACGGCCTGTTGCCACCCGATGACTTCATTCCCGCTGCGGAGCAGACCAACCTCATCAAGCCGCTCACGGCCTGGGTGCTCAACGAGGCGCTGGGCCAGGTGCACGCCTGGTCGAAAGCCGGCATCGACGTTGGGGTGTCGGTGAATCTGTCGGCACGAAACCTGCTCGATGACGAGCTGCCCGACGCCGTGGCGGAGCTGCTCAGCACGTGGCAGGTTGAACCCCAGAAGCTGAGCCTCGAAATCACCGAGAGCTCGATCATCGCCGCGGAGGCCGAGGATACCCTGCAGCGGCTGCACGCGACCGGTGTCCAGATCTCGGTCGATGACTTCGGAACCGGCTACTCGTCGCTGACGCACCTCAAGCGCCTCCCGGTCCAGGAGATCAAGATCGACAAGTCGTTCGTCATCGACATGGCGACGAACCGCGACGGGGCGGCGATCGTGCGCTCGACCATCGATCTCGGGCACAACCTCGGGCTGAAAGTCGTGGCGGAAGGCGTGGAGGACGAGAAGACTGAGACCATGTTGCGCGAGTACGGCTGCGACTTCATCCAGGGCTTCCACATCAGCCGCCCGGCCGCCGCCGGGCTGCTCGGGCCGTGGCTTCGAAACCGTGCCGGCGTGAACGGCGCGCTGACTACCTGACGCGCAGTAATCTATAAGTCTTGCCCGAACCCGAGTCTGAGCTTTCCTCCCGTGAGGTCGAGCACGTCGCCCGCCTGGCGCGACTGGGAATCACACCAGAAGAAGTCGTCCGCTACCGGGATCAGCTCCGCCATATCCTGACGGCGATCGACGCCCTCAAACGGGCCGATACCTCGAAGGTGCCGGCCACGGCGCATCCCCTCGAAGAGCGGAACATCATGCGGGAGGACGAGCGACAGCCCTCGCTTCCGGCCGAGGCGGCGCTCAGGAATGCGCCGAGCCGACAGGACGCCTACTTCAAGGTCAAGGCGATCCAGGAATGAATCTCTTTCAGAAAACGATCCGCGAGCTGCACCAGATGTTGCTCGACCGTGAGATCTCATCGGTCGAACTGACCGAGTCGCTCCTCGACCAGATCGCGGCCGTCGGGGAGAAGACGAGGGCGTACCTGGTCGTCACGCGCGAGCTCGCGCTTCGCCAGGCGAAGGCGGCCGACGAACGCCTGCTCGCCAAGCGCGACGTCCGGCCGCTGACCGGGATCCCAATTGCCCTGAAGGACGTCCTCTGCGTACAGGACGTCGTCTCGACCGCCGGATCGAAGATCCTGAAGGACTTTTTGCCGCCCTACAGCGCGACCGTGGTCGAGCGACTCGAGGCGGAGGGCGCCGTCTTCCTGGGCAAGACCAACTGCGACGAGTTCGCCATGGGATCCTCGAACGAGAACTCGGGCTACTGGCCGGTGCACAATCCGTGGGCGCTCGACCGGGTGCCGGGCGGCTCGAGCGGCGGGTCGGCGGCGGCGGTGGCATCGGGGGAAGCCATCGGGGCGCTCGGTAGCGACACCGGCGGCTCGATTCGGCAGCCGGCGGCGCTGACGGGCATCGTCGGCTTCAAGCCCACGTACGGGCGCGTCAGCCGCTACGGCCTCATCGCGTTTGCGTCGTCGCTCGACCAGATCGGCCCGATGACGAAGGACGTCGGCGACAGCGCCATCCTGCTGCAAGCCATCGCTGGTCACGATCCACGCGACTCGACGAGCTCGTCGCGCCCGGTGCCCGATTATCTGTCGACCTTGCGCAACGGCGTCAAGGGTATGCGGCTGGGAGTGCCGAAGGAATACTTCGTGGCCGGCATGGAGCCGGCCGTTGAGCAGGCGATCCGCGACGCCATTCG
>VBFX01000062.1 GCA_005889395.1 Chloroflexota bacterium | reverse complement strand
GCGGAGGTGTCGCTCGTCGATGACGGGACGGTCAGGACCGGCAGCGCCAGCGGCACCGGCACACTCGACGCCGTCTTCCGGGCGATCCAGGGCGTGACCGGCGTGACGGCCGAGCTGGAGGACTTTAGCCTGGCGGCGGCAACCCAGGGGAGCGACGCGCTCGGTGAGGCCGTCGTGACGCTGAGCCAGGGATCTCATGTTGTCGTGGGGCGCGCGATGGCACTGGACGTCATCGAGGCGGCGGCGTACGCCTACGTGAACGCGCTGAACTGGTTGGTCCGGCCCGGGCAGGAAGTCGCAGCTCGCTCAGCGACGGCTTAGGGCGAGCTCGAAGGTCGGCGGCGCCGCCGCCAGGTCCATCAGCGATGGCGCCCAGACCGGCCAGCGGGCCCGCAGGGCGACCACCCGCGCCGCTGACGCCTGCACCTGGTCCATCGCGATGCCCCCCGCCCGCACCTGCTGCTTGACCGCGTCGATGGCGGATGCCTGGTAGGCGGCGTCGGCACTATTGAGCAGCACGAGGTCATTGCCGGCGCGCACCGCGGCGACGGTGGCGTCCGGCAGCCCGTAAAGGGTGGTGATCCCGCCCATGCCCAGGCCGTCCGTGACGATCACACCTTCGAACTGCAGCCGCTCGCGCAGCAGGCCGGTGACAACCGCTCGAGAAAAGAGCGCCGGCGTCCCACTCGGGTCGAGGCCTGGCACGACCACGGCGGTGGTCATCACGGCATCAGCGCCTGCATCGATTCCCGCTTGAAAACTACGCGCCTGGGTCGCGACCCAGCGATCGAAGCTCTCAGGGTCCGTCGGCATGGCGCTGTGCGGGTCACCGGCGGCGCCGCCCAATCCCGGAAAGTGTTTCAGGGTCGCCGCGACGCCGCCATCGTGCAGGCCGTCGACGGCGGCGGCCACCAGTGAGCCGACCGCGGCGGGATCGCCGCCAAACGAGCGGTCGCCGATGACCGCGTCGGCGGGGTTCGAGCGCAGGTCTGCGACCGGTGCCAGGTTGAGCTGAATGCCCAAGGTGTGAAGGCCCGCCGCGTTGTCTGCCACCGCCTGCCTGACCCCCTGCGGGCCGCGGGCGCCGAGCTCCAGCTCCGAGGGGAGCGCGGCCACGCCGTCGTGGATCCGCATGACCCGGCCACCCTCTTCGTCGACGGCGACGAGGAGCGGCGCCGGGAGCCCGGCGTCGCGACCCAGTCGCTGCAATTCCGTGGTCAACCGGTGGAGACTGGCAGCATCGGTGAAGTTGTCGCCGAAGATCAGCACCGTGCCGACCTTCTGATCGAGGATCAGCCGGCGCAGGCCCTCGGTGATGGTGGGCCCACCGAAGCTCGCCGCCATCATCTGACCGACGGCCATATCGAGTGTCAAGGGTGCCGGCTTTGGGTCAGGCGTTGGGGTGGGTGGCGTTGCACTCGGCGACGGGCCCGGCGGGGCTTTCGGCGTCGGCTGGCCGACCTGGGCGACCGGGCGCCCCGAGCCCGGACCAAGCGTTGCCGGAAGCGCCGCGATCACCAGCACGATGAGCAAGGCGGGGCGGACCAGGCGGCGCACGGAGCTCACCGCGGCCGCCGCTACTGCTTGAAGGTGCGCCCTACCAACGGTTGAAGGACGGGTTCAAGCAGACTGAACAGAACGCTGAAGATCAGCAGGAAGATCAAGTAGACGAAAAAGACGCCGGCGATGACGATGCCGATGAGCAGCCCCTTCGAGAAGCGCTCCATGTCGAGCCGCACGACCTTGATCAGCAGCGCGCCCATCAGCAGGCCGAAGACCGCGCCGATCGGGTTAGGAAAGCCCAGCAACGCCCCGATGGGAACGGCCAGGTAGCAGGCAAACTCGGGCAGCGTGCGCGGGATCAGCGAACGCCGCGGTAGCGCCACGACGGCGGTGGCCGCCACCGGACCGCCGAGCCAGCCCTTGCACTTACCGCACGTCTGGTTCTCGGGCGCGTTATAGCGATACCCGCACTGCGGGCAGGCCTTGAGCGTCATCGTTGCCTCAGCCAGCTCCACGGAGCCGAAGCACTTCCTGCTCCAACTCGCTGATCCGGTTGTCCCGCTGGATGATCATCCTTTTGTGCTCGGTGAGAACTTTCTTGGTGAAGCGGCTGGACATGAACCAGCGCACCCGATCGACCAGGCTGATGACGAGCACCATCAAGGCGCCGATGGCGGCGCAGGCGAGCATGACGACCCAGGTGGGAATGTCCTGGTAGGTGGAGCCGAGAACATTGATCACCGCCGACTGCTGGTTTCCCGCGGAAAAGAGAGCGAGCACGATACCCAGCGCCAACGCCACGAGCCACCCGATGATTGCCATGCGCCCTGTACACCCCCAGCTTCGGTCAGTGGTTTCCCACCGACGGGCGAATCCTCGCCCGGCCCGTATAACCGGACGCGGCGGCGCGAACTTGCGGGCCGATACACTGCGAACTTGATGGCGGTCGGCACGAGATCCGTCTGGAGCAGCCCGGCTGAGCCGGCGCAATTGCAGCCGTTCCGCTTTCGCGGTGGGACGCGGGGTGTCCTGCTGATCCACGGCTTTGCCGGGACTCCCCCGGAAATGCGCGGCATGGGGCAGTTCCTGGCCGCGCGCGGCTATGACGTCATGGGACCGTTACTCGCCGGACACGGGTTGACCCCCGAGGCGATGGCCACGACCCGCTGGCCGGATTGGGTGCGCTCCGCCGAGGATGCCCTGGCGGAGTTGGGGCGCGACTGCGCCGAGGTGTTCGTCGGGGGGCAGTCACTGGGCGGGACCCTCGCCCTTCACCTGGCGGCCACACACAAAGAGGTGCGCGGCATCGTCACCATGGGGGCGATGAGCTCGCCGGTCTACTTCCGCGACTGGCGCATCAAGCTAATTCGCGGGCTCAAGTACGTGGCGCGCTGGCACGTGCCGGGCGGCAACGTCGACCTCGGCGACCCGAGCGCCATGCGCCTTCTGCATAGTTACGCGCGCCGGCCGACTGTCTGCATCGAAAGCCTGATGAGGCTGTTGCGTGTCGTCGACCGCGAGCTGCCGAGGATCACGGCCCCGGCGTTGATCACCCACGGCCGCCGCGACCGGACGGTCGATGTCGCCAACGCGCCCCATATCGTGGACAGCATCGCATCGACCGATAAGCAGCTCGTCTGGTTCGAGCGCTCCGGCCATGCGATCACGGTCGACCTCGAGCACGACTCCCTGTTCGCGACCCTGCTGGGCTGGCTGAACGCACGCTGAGGGACCGAGCTGGCCCGTCGACATATCTCTGCGTGGTCGACGAGGCACGCAACGTGGTGTCGTATGTTCACAGCCTCTACGCCGGGAACGGCGTCGTGGCGGGGGACCCGGGCATCCTGCTCAACAAGCGGATGGGCTGCTTCAGCCTGGGCCCGGGTCGTTCTGGCGGGTCCAGACCAACCTGGAGCTGA
>VBFX01000061.1 GCA_005889395.1 Chloroflexota bacterium | reverse complement strand
CGACGCGGGCATTGCGCCCGCTGAAGGCGACGAGTGCGACCTTATCGCGACGGACATAGGCATGCCGGAGTAATGAGAGGATCGCGCCCTTGGTGGCGAGCATGCGCTGCTCCGCATCCATAGAGGCGGAGGCGTCGACCACGAAGACGATCAGGTTGCCAGTCTTGCGCTCGCGAACTTTCTGGCGCAGATCGTGGCTCTCCAGCTGGAGCTTGTTGATGGCATCGGGCGCCGCCTGCCGGCGGCTGCGCTGATGCGGCGCCGCGGCGCGCACGGTCGCGTCGAACGCGACATCGGTGACCTTCTCCGCCTGCGAACTGCGCACGTACCGCCCGCGCTTCGTCTCGCTCTTCGTCGAGGTCCGCTTACCCGCCGCGCGTCGCGCCTGCCGCTCGCGGGGCAGGTCCAACTTCTTGACGGTGAAGGTTCGCAGCTGAATGACTGCGTCCGATTCCGGCTCGATCGCCTCGTTCGTCGGAGACTCGCGTGATTCCGACGTCGTCCAGCCTTCGTTGGATTCGCCTCCCGAGGCGCCTTCTTGCTGCGTCACATCGCTCCGAACGGAGGGGGTCGTCTCGCTCGGCGTGGCGGCCTGGATCTGCGCCAGCTGCTCGGCGGCGCGTGAGGCGAGCTCCTGAACCTGCGCCTGCTTGTCGCTGAGCGGCTCGCGGCGCCGGTGCGCCAGGGCGAGCTCCAGGGCCTCAAGCACGTCAGGCAGCTCGACGACCGGCCCGCCGCGGAGGGCGCAGATCGCGCGAGCCGTACGGGCGACGACCAGGTCGGCCCGGTGACCGGCGACGGAACCGTCGAGGCAGAGCCTGGCAACCAGCGTCCGAATCGCATCGGGGAGCGATACGCGCGGAAGGCGGTCGGTTGCCGCCTGCAGCAGGTCGCGTAGCTCACCCTCCCGTTCGGCGGAGACCTTGTGAACGGCCTGGGGATTCTGGAGGAAATCGCGCTCGAGCTCCATGACGCGCAGCCGCTCGTCGATGTCGGTGAGCGTCACCACCTCAACGCACAACCCGAAGCGGTCCAGCAGTTGGGGCCGCAGCTCCCCTTCTTCGGGGTTCATCGTGCCGACGAGGATGAAATGGGAGGGGTGCACGACGGACATTCCCTCGCGCTCGACGACGTTCACACCCATGGCGGCGGCGTCGAGCAGGACGTCAACGAGGTGGTCGTCGAGCAGGTTGACCTCATCGACATATAGAAGGTTGCGATTCGCTTCGGCGAGCACCCCCGGCTGGAAGCGCCGTGTCCCGGCTCTGACCGCCGCCTCGATGTCGATCGACCCGACCAGGCGGTCTTCCGAGGCATTGATGGGGAGGTCGATGATCCGCATCGGCAGCCGAACTACCGGCAGGGTCCTTTCCTTCGCGCGCAGCCGGCACTCGTCGCAGTATCGCGATGGCACTACCGGGTCGCAGCGATAGGGGCAGCCCTCGACGGCGTCGTAATCGGGCAGCAGGCGAGCCAGCGCCCGCACGGCGGACGATTTCGCGGTCCCACGGTCGCCCCGAATCAGCACACCACCGATCGCCGGATCGATGGCATTGAGCATGAGGGCGCGCTTCATCGGCTCCTGTGCGACGATCGCGCTGAACGGCAAGCTCAATTCGAATGCCACGGTTAGAGTCTAGCCAGAGGCCCTTACGAGAAAACGTCCAGTCGATCGGGCGGCGAGACGTCGACCCATTTGGCAGGAGCAACCTCGACGTGATCGAACGCGCCGGTCGGCAGCTCGAGGAAAGCACGTCGAGCTTCCTTGGCGCGAGTTGGGGTGAGCAATCCAACCGTGCCGAGACCATCCACGGACATCGATTCGAGGTGCGGTTCCAACGCCTTCTGCACAGCCGCATACGTGGCCGTCCCACGAACCTTGAACGCCGACGGACGTCTTCCGTCCACCAGAGTCACAAGGTCGCAGTTGGGAAGCACGAATGGAGACGCATCCGTCCAGGTGATGTGTAGCCGCAGGTCGTCGGTTCGACCTCGGGGGGCCACCGCGACGAGGGTCGGGACAAAGACCTCCTCTCCCATGCGTCGATGGAGATCCTGCCTCCGACTCTGGTACAACCACCAACGCTCGGACCGTTCAGGGCTCATCGACGGCAGCGCTTCGCGACTGCGGCGGACCGCCTCCACATTCCCCTTCTCCCATAGCTCGACCAGCTCACGAAGCGGCCAAGGGTGGGGCGGAAGTCTCAATTCAAACTTCTGCGCCAGATCGACTAGCACGGCCATCGCCTCTCTAGCGAAGAAGTTGGGCCTGGGCCAGGGCAGCCGAAGGCGGAGGGCTACGAGATCGGCCTCGAAGCCGGCCACCACGCCCGTGTCCGGATTGCGGTAAACGATCAGCCCGCGCTCATCCGGCCCACGGACCGCGATCTCATTTCGGCTTTTCAGCCACCGAACGACCTCATCGATGGGAAGGGCTTTGTCCGCGGTGAGACGGACGTCGAGTCCCTCGTTCTCGATGAGATCGGCGCGCGCCTCCTCAAACTCAGCATCCTCGGGCCGTAAATCGCGCAGCCGGACGACGCGCGGCATGACCTTGGACTGCACGCGTCCGTTCGTTACGCTGGACACGGGGGCTGTCCCCGCCGCGACCCGGTGGGCATTGAAGTCGGGTACCGCCTCACCAGTCGACCGCTGTTTCTGACCTTCGCGCATGAACGTGTCGTGACCGAGAGCCGTGTAAAACGGCTTCTTCCACGGGTAGTCCTCGAGCCGTTTCAGCCTTGGGTCGAGAACGGATGGGGTTTCTGTTGCCCAAACCACCCGCGCACCAGCAGGTGTCGATTCCTGGCGGACACCGAGTCCGTCCAGTCTGCTGCCCCACTTCTTCACGAAAGCAGGACCGAAGTAATTCCACCAGTAAATGTCCGGCAATTCCCGGTTGAGCTCCTCCATTACGCGACCGCCCCTAAAGAGGCGGCCGAAGATTGTCTCGGCGTTCCGCTGCAGGAGTTTTACCCGCTGGTCGAGCACGTCACCAGACCCGCAGTAGGCGTAGAAGGCACTGGCTGCATCGGCGACCCGGGTCAAATACGCCGCCAGCGTCCGTAGCCGCTCCTTTGAACTGAACCACTCAGGGTCGCGGAAGGCCGCGTTGATGCTGTGAGGCATGTCACGTTCCAAACGCCGGTCATCGGCCACGTAGAGATCCCCCTCGCCCAGTGGCGCCTCTTGACGGGCGAAAATGTAGGCGAGGTCGCGCTCGCTCTCGAGCGCCTGGCCGAGGGCTCTGAGCCGGCCAGTCTCGCGCAACGGCGCGAAGCTGACCATCGAGCAGATCAACTCCGATCGACTGTCGATACCAGCGTGAACGCACCGGCTCCGCGGTTCCGGCGACTCGCTCCGATTAGAGGTCGAGTTCCTTGGCGACGATCTCGCGCATGATCTCGTTGGTGCCCGCGCCGATGGGGCCGAGGCGGGCGTCGCGCCAGGCACGCTGAATCGGGTACTCCATCATGTAGCCGTAGCCGCCGTGGATCTGCAGCGCCCGGTCGGCGACCTTGACGTCGGCCTCGGTGGCGGCGATCTTCGCCATCGACACTTCCTTCGTACACGGCAGCTTCTGCGAGTGGAGCCAGAGCGCGTAGTAGGTCAACTGCCGCGCCTGCTCGATCGTCAACGCCATGTCCGCAATCTCGTGCCGGATGACCTGCATCGAGGTCAGCGTCTTTCCAAACTGCGTCCGGTTCGCGGCGTACTCGACCGCCAGCTCGAGGCTTCGCTGCGCCGAGGCCACGGCGCCGATCGCAATCCAGAGCCGCTCCCACTGAAAGTTCGCGACGGCCAGATAGAAGCCGCCATTTTCCTCGCCGAGCCGGTTCTCAACCGGCACCCGGCAATCCTGGAAGACAAGCTCGGCGGTGTCGGAGGCCCGCCAGCCCAGCTTGTTGAGCTTCCGCCCGACGCTGTAGCCGCGTGTCCCGCGTTCGACGACGAGGATCGACAACCCCTGATGGCCACCCTCTGGCTTCGTCCGCACCAGGATGACGACCAGGTCGGCATTGACGCCGTTGGTGATGAACATCTTGGCGCCGTTGACAACGTACCCATCGTCCTCACGGCGCGCGGTGGTCTGCACGTGCGCGATGTCCGAGCCGCCCGACGGCTCCGTCACGCCGAGCGCCACGATCGTCTCGCCCTTGATCGCGGGAGGTAGCCAGCGCCGGCGTTGGGCATCGTTGCCATGGTCGTTGATGGGCGGCGTCGCAATCGCGACATGAGCCCCAATTCCGGCCGCGACCCCTCCCGAACCGCATCGGGCGAGTTCCTCGAAGAGGATCGCTTCATAGATGACGCCGGCGTTCGTTCCACCGTACTGCTCCGCGTACTTCAAGCCCAGAAGATCCAGGGCGCCGAATCGTTTGAACAGCTCGCGCGGAAACTGCTGGGCTTCTTCCCACTCGTCGACGTGCGGACGGACCTCCTTGTCGATGAAGCGACGGACCGTGCCTCGGAACTCCTCGTGCTCCGGTGCGAAGAGGTGCGAACGCGGCACGCCTAGCTTTGCCAGTAGTTGACGAACTCCGGGTATTGATCGACGGTTGCATTGGCGAGCGCGTCTGGCATCGGCAGGAACATGCCGCGGGCGTCGGCCAGCACCGTGCCATCAAGCAGCTCGACTGCCCCGATCGCATCGACGGCACCGCTTCGCTCCCGGGCGATCTCGCCCCAGACTCGCAGTGGCTGATCGACCGGCGCGGGCCGCCGGTAGCGAACATCGAGCTTGCCGGTCATCAACCATTGGCGGCGAAGGGCACCGGTGCGGCTCATCGTTTCATCGAGCATGGTGGCCAGCACGCCTCCGTGCAGCACGCCCGGGAACCCCTGGAATCGCTCAGATGGCACGTAGTCCGCGACAATGCGGTCGCCGTCGCGCCGGAAGGTCAGTTTGAGGCCGGAATCGTTGCGGTGACCGCAGGCGAAGCAGCGCTGGTATGTGGTTTCATCATTGAGTTTGTCGGGGTCTTGCACGCCGCGACCAGTCTATCAGCCGATCTGGAGGCAACCTGCACGTGAACCGACGGTCGGAAGCGATTGCGCAGCTGCTGGAAACGGCGCTCGCGGAACGCTTCGACACGCCGGTCAGTGTATTGCTCCAGGCCATGCCCGTCCCCCTCGCCGTGATCGAGGCGGGCGATTTTCGGGCGCTCGCCGTCAACGAGATGATGGCTCGGGTCTTGCGACGAGCCGACGCCGCGGGGTTGACGATTTCCTCCCTCGTGCCGCCGGCGCATCCCCTGTCGGATCCCCGTCCCTTCCAGTCCGTCGCAACCGGCGGCCAGCCCTTTGCGGCCACCATTGTCATCGACGGGCAGACCTGGGAATGGTTCATCCGCCCTCTCAAGGGAAGAGGCCGCGCCGTTGAGCACTTCCTGACGGGCTTGCTCGCGAGCCCGGCCGCGCCACTCGACGTCGACGTGGCGCGGCTTCGCGAGATGAATGCCGCCAAGACCGAGTTCCTCAACCTGGCCGCGCACGAATTGCGGACGCCGCTGAGCGTGATCCTCGGCTACGGGTCCATGCTGGCCCATGGCGGCCTGAGCCCCGAGCACCAAAAGCTCGCGGGGACGCGCATCTACGAGAAGGCGCGCCAGCTCAGCCGGCTGATCATGGACATGAGCCTGGTCGGCCGCTTCGACGAGCTGGGGTCCTCGATGGCACGAGAGCCGATCGACCTTGTGGAACTGATGGAGCCGATGGTCAAAGATCATCAGCGCCGCTTTGGCGACCTGGCGATCGAATTCGGCTTCGAGACCCCCGACGCCATGGTCGACGGCAACGCCTACTGGCTGCACCTGGCGCTGCGCGAGCTGCTGGATAATGCCGTCCGCTTTCGGCCAGGCCCCACCGGGCGAATTGACATCAGCCTGACCGAAGGTGATGCCACCTGGCGCATCGCCGTCCTCGATGACGGGTTTGGGATCGAGCCGCAGAACCAGGGCCAGCTCTTCAAGCGCTTCGCGCGAATCGAGACCGACGCCAACCGGCACCTGGTCGGCATGGGGATCGGCCTCTACCTCGTGCAGGAGGTCGCCCGCGCACACGGCGGCCGGGTGCTGGTCGACAGCCGTCCCGGCGCCGGAAGTGAGTTCACGCTCGAATTGCCCAGGCCGGCGCCGAAAAGTGATAGCCGACAGGGGTGACAGCGCTAAAGGCCGCGATCTATAGTTGAGGCGTCCTTAAGGACGCCTCACATGCTGAAAGTGCTCGCCCTGCTGGCCTTCGGCTACCTCCTCGGCTCCGTCCCCTCTGGCTGGCTGGTGATGAAGGTTTATCGCAACCAGGACCTCCGCAAGCTCGGCAGCGGCTGCTGGGCCTTGGGAGTAACGAGATCGCCCTCGCGTCGATCGGGTTGGCGGCCGTCATCGGGCACAACTGGCCCCTCTACCTCGGCTTCAAGGGTGGCAAGGGCGTCGCGACCTCTGGCGGCGTGCTGCTGGCGCTTGCCCCGGTCGCGCTCGTTCTGGCCCTGGTGACCTGGTTCCTGATCATCCGGCTCACGCAGGTGGCGTCGCTGGCCTCGCTGAGCGCAGTCGCGGTGGGCTTCGTCAGTTTGATCGTGCTCCACCTCATCGGTTGGCAGACATGGCGTCCGGTGGGCTGGCCCGTGATCATCCTGGGGATCACCCTCGCCGGCCTGGTGCTCATCCGGCACCGGACCAACATCGAGCGGCTCGCCCGCGGCCGAGAGCTGAAGATCACAACACACTGATGCCCGAGCGTCCCGCGGCGGCGCCACCACTCCGCTTCCTTTTCTTCGGCGCTGGCGCGGTCGGCTCGCTGCTCGGCGCCCGTCTGGCTCAGGCCGGCAGCGAGGTCACCCTCGTGGGGCGTCAAGAACACGTCGAGGCGGTCACGCGCGGCGGCGTGCGCATGGTCGTGGCCGGCAAAGTCAGCAGCCAGTCGGTCAGGGCGGCGCGGCCGACCCTCGCCGATGCCGGCGGTCCATTTGATTACGTCTTCCTGACCGTCAAGGGCTACGACACGCTGGATGCGATCGAGCAGCTGCAGCTGGTACTGCGCCCGGGGACGATCCTCGGCAGTTTTCAAAACGGCATCGGAAATGAAGAAGCGATTACCGCGGCGCTGCCAGAACAAGCGCTGCTGGCCGGCAGCCTGACCGTCCCCGTAAGCCTGGACGAGCCCGGCACCGTCCAGCTGCATTCGCGGCGCGGCGGCTTGGCGCTCGCTCCCGTCTCGCCGGAGGTCAACGTGGCCCCGCTCGTTCGCAAGCTGCGCGATGCCGGTTTCAAGGCCCGCCGCTACACCGACTTCCGCGCGATGAAATGGTCGAAGTTGCTCTTCAACATCCTCGGCAACGCGCAGAGCGCCATCCTCGATCTGCCGCCCAGCCACATCTTTGCCGACAGCGAGCTATTTCGCTACGAGCGCGCGGCCTTCCGCGAGGCAACCGTTGTCATGGAGCGGATGCGCCTGGCCATCGTGTCGCTCCCGGGTCTGCCAGCGCCAAGCTTGCGGCGCGCGATGAGCCTGCCGCCACTATTCGCCCAGATGCTGCTCGAGCCCCGGCTCGGCGGTGCTCGCGGCAACAAGATGCCGTCGCTGTGGTGGGACCTCAGCCGGGGCAAGGGCCGGACCGAGGCCTCCTTCCTGAATGGTGCCGTCGTCGACGCGGGCCGTCGCTACGACGTCCCGACGCCGGTCAACTCGGTGCTCTGGGCGATCCTGGAAAAGTCGACGAAGCTTCCGTCCGAGTGGGAGCGCTATCGCCGGCAACCCGACCGGCTGAAAGCGCTCCTTCGAACCGCGTTAACGCTTTAGCGTCAGAATCCCTTAGCTACGGACGGGCGCTCTTTCAGTCGATGGTTGTCGCCCGATTTGATAGAGCACGAGGTAAACGACGGTCGCTACGATCGCGCCGGCAAAGAAGCTGAGGTCGCCCAGCTGCGGGTAATTCTTGGGAACCCAGCCTAGTGGGATCGGATCCCCCTGGTCCCAGAACGGGTAGGTCGCGACGATCCCGAGCAGCATGGCGATAAATCCTTTCCAGTTTCGATGCGTCGTGTCATAGAAGGTGGACTCCGGGTAGCGGCCCCGGTGGAGGAAGTAGTCGGTGATGATCACGGCCAGCCACGGCGTGATCCAGTAGGTGATCAGGAGCAGGAAGTTCTCGTATTTGGTTCCCGGTCCAACGTTGGCCTGTAAAGCCAGCCCGATGATCAGCCCGATTGCCCCGAACACCACCGCCGAGATTGCGCGCCGCTTCTCGACTGCGACTTTGATGCCAAGGGTTAGGAACGCCATCGAGCCGGAATAGATGTTGAGCACGTTGGCAGCGACGGCACCGAGCGCGATCCCGAGGAGAACGAGTACCTGCAGGATGAAGGGCAACGGATTCGTGAACTGCTCCGTTGGATTGGTCCCGGTTGAAAAGGTCGCCGCAGCCGCCCCGGCAATCTCGAGCACGGTGCACGACACGAATACGCCCAGCCCGGCCGCCAGTCCAACTCTCCTGGGGTCTGAATTCTTCGGTAGGTAGCGGCTGTAGTCCGAAGCAAATGGATTCCAGCCGATCGCGTAACCGAACGAGATAAAGACCGCCAGGATGAAGGCACCGGAGGGACCGCCAAACGGTACCGGGGCCTTCGCATTGAAGCCTAACCCTGGGTTCGACTGCACCAGGATGATCACCGTTGCGAGTCCGAAGACGATCGTCAGGTATGGGAAGATGATCCGCTCGAACGAGTGGATCATGTTGTGCCCGATGAAGGCAATCAGCACCTGGGCGACCACGACGATCGCGAAGGCCACTTGGAAGCTGAGGATGGCGTGATGGTTATTCAGGATCGACGTGAGCGTGACCAGGGCGAAGGTGCCGCTCACGCTGTTTACGATGAACCAGCCGAAGCTCGCTGTCAGCCAACTCAGCCCCGCCGGCAAGAAGTTCCCCAAAAAACCGAAGGCAGCGCGCCCTTCCACCATCTGGGGCACCCCGAAGCGCGGCCCCATCGTTGAGAGGATCGCGTGCGTGATTGAGCCGAGCGCCGTCCCGATGATGCAACCGAGCACCGTGAGCCAGAAGCCGCCGCCAAACAGGATGATGGGCAAAGCGCCGACGTAAACGGTTGCGAACTCCATGTTGGGCGACATCCAGGTCCAGAACAGCTGAATCGGATTGCCGTGTCGCTCGCGATCCGCGATGTACTCGATACCCCCCGGTTCGACGGCCGCGACCTTCGAGCCGTATTCCCCCTCCCGAACAGGTACCTGCGCGTCTAAGTCAGTGGTTGTCGCCACAGTCCTCTCCCAATTCCCCACTTCACGAGTTGCCAGCTTCGGTGCGAATTCTAGGGGGTAGACCACCGGGTGTCCAGCGGTCGTTTTAGACTTCCAGCGTGCCCGATCTCGTGATCACCAACGCCCGGCTCCCCAGAACGGAGCACCTGGTATCAATTGCCATCGAGGGCGGCAAGATCGCGAAGCCGCCCGCCGCCGGGGCGGCCCAGCCGTCCTGACCGTCGGCCAGCCGCGCTACAACGAAAGTGGCTCATTGTTCGAAGGCATCGCCATCTGGGGCGAGCGCGCGCGCGACCTGACCATTGCCGACGTCAAAGAGCGGGTCCGCACGGTCCTTCGCTGGCAGCTGGCCAATGGCGTGTTGTTCGTCCGGAGCCACGTGGACGTGTGTGATCCGCAGCTCACCGCCTTGCGGGCGTTGCTCGAGCTGCGCGACGAAGTTTTCGGTCAGATGACATTGCAACTGGTCGCGTTTCCGCAGCAGGGCATCCAGTCCTTTCCGGACGGCGAGGCGTTGATGCGGCGTGCGATCGAGATGGGAGCCGACGTGGTCGGCGGCATTCCGCATTTCGAATTAACGCGCGAATACGGCGAGCAGTCGGTGAAGTTTGCCGTGGCGGTCGCGCACGAATTCAACAAGCTGGTGGACATCCACTGCGACGAAACCGACGACGAGCACTCTCGGTTCCTCGAGGTCCTCGCCGCCGAGACGATCCACCTCAACATGCAAGGGCGGGTGACGGCCAGCCATACGACGGCGATGCACTCCTACAACAACGCCTACGCCGGCCGGCTGATCGTCAATGTTGCTCGCGCCGGCTTGCACATGGTGACCAATCCGCTCGACAACGCGGTCCTGCAGGGCCGCTTCGACCACTATCCCATCCGCCGCGGCCACACCCGCGTCAAAGAACTGCTGGCTGCCGGGGTGAATGTTTGTCTCGGCCACGACTCCGTGATGGACCCCTGGTACCCACTGGGTAAAGCGGACCCGCTGCAGGCCGCCTTCACCCTCGCCCACTACGGCCAGATGTCCGGGTTCGAGGAGATCCGGACGCTGATCGACATGATCACGGTCAACGGCGCGCGTGCTCTCGGAGTGACCGATTACGGGCTGGAACCCGGCTGCCGGGCGGACCTGGTCCTCTTCGATGCGCCGACGGAGAGCGACGTGATCCGGCTGATGGCGCCGCGCCGGCTGGTGATCCGCGGCGGGAAGGTCGTAGCGCGGACGGAGCCCGCCCGGCATTCCGTCATGTGGAAGGGCAAGGACGAGCCCGTCGACTTCATGCCGAAGCGGCCGAGCTGAGTCGGCTCAGGGGTCGTCAGCGGCCTGTCCGAGAACATCGCGCACGGTCCGTGATGGATGGGTGAGCATGGGAATCGCCTCGCGGATGTACTCGGCGCCCGAGCCCACCGTCCAGATGACGGCGATCAGGAGTCCCCAGACAGCCACCGTGAACGGTCCGATGGGAGCCACCAGCACGCTGCCCGGCCCCGTTTGAGCGCTGAGCAGCCCACCCTGGCGGGCGTCGCCTTCGAGCAGGACCAGGAAGAGAGCCACGATCGTGATCAACGTCTTCGCTTTTCCCCAGCCACCGGCTGGGATGACGACCCCGAGCGCCGCCGCGTAGCTGCGCAAGCCGGTAACCAGGAATTCGCGGGCGATGATCAGGGCGGCCATCCATCCCGGAGCTAAGTGGGCGACGGCGAGCGCGACCAGGAGAACCGCGATCAGGATCTTGTCGGCTGTAGTGTCGAGATAGATTCCAAAGGGCGACACGAGCCTGCTCCGGCGAGCCATCTCCCCGTCGAGCGTGTCGGTGAAGGAGGCGACCACGAAAAGCACGGCCGCGGCCAGATACCCATAACGTCCACCCGAAACGATCAGAAGGTAGAGGATGGGGGCCGCGACGATG
>VBFX01000202.1:8694-11291 GCA_005889395.1 Chloroflexota bacterium | reverse complement strand
ACGGCGTAGCCGAGACTACGTCGAGAGCCGGGTGCGGGCCGGCGTCCTGGAACAGGGATCGACCGATCTGCTCGCCGCGACCGGCGTGGGCGAGCGCATGATCCGCGAAGGCCTCGCGCACGACGGTATCAGGCTTCGCTTCGCCGGGGAGGAGCACCGCATCGATTTCCGCCGCCTGACCGGCAAGGGGATCACGGTCTACGGCCAGCAGGAAGTGGTCAAGGACCTGATCACGCAACGCCTGGCGGACGGTGGCGAGATCTGGTTCGAGACCGAGGCGACGGCGGTCGACGGTATCGAGGATGACGACCCGCGCATCGCCTACCGTCGCAACGGCGAAGACGCAACCCTCACGTGCGAGTTCGTGGCCGGTTGCGACGGCTCGCACGGCGTCTCTCGGACATCTTTCCCTCCCGCGCGTGCGGGGGAGGGTCAGGGTGGGGGCGTCTACGAGCGCAGCTATCCCTTCTCCTGGCTTGGCATCCTGGCCGAGACGCCTCCGGCCTCCGACGAGCTCATCTACGCCTACCACGACCGCGGCTTCGCCCTGCACAGCATGCGATCACCCGAGATCAGTCGGCTTTACCTGCAGGTCGACGCCGACGACACGATGGACGCCTGGCCCGAGTCGCGAATCTGGGACGAGCTTCGCCTTCGCCTCGCCGAGCGCGAGCTCCAACCGGGCGAGATCATCGAGGCTGGCATCACGCCGATGCGGAGCATGGTCACGGAGCCGATGCAGCACGGCCGCCTTTTCCTCGCCGGCGATGCCGCCCACATTGTCCCCGCGACGGGCGCCAAGGGCATGAACCTCGCGCTCGCCGACGTCAAGGTCCTGGCGGAGGCGCTGGCAGCATGGTATCGGTCGAAGTCGCGCGACCCACTCGACCGCTACTCGGAACTCTGCCTGCGGCGGGTGTGGCGGGCCGAGCATTTCTCGGCGTGGATGACGGCGTTGCTCCACCGCGACCCTGCCGGCGATCCCTTCGATCACAAACTGCGACTGTCCTACCTGCGCTACATCGTCACGTCTCAAGCGGCGGCGACCACGCTCGCGGAAAACTATGTCGGTTTCGAGAATGCGTAGCCGGTGCTACGGTGGGAATTCTCCCCGCTCCGGCGTCGACGAAGCGGCCTGCCTCCGGTTAGAGCGGGGTTCTGCTGCCCGCCGCTGAGGCGAGTCTGGGATTGTCGCCCGGGCGGGTGAGTCCCAGCGTCTGGTGCAAGCGCGCCATGCGGCTGCTGACTTCGCCTTCGCTAATCCCGAGGTGGCTGGCGATGCTCTTATTGGGTAGGTCGCGCTCGATCAGCCGCAGCAGTTGGAGTTCGGCCCCCATCAGGTTGCTTCGCAACTGTTCGGCGGTAAAGCGATGCACCCAGGCCGGTCGTGTCACTGCCATGAGTCTGACACACTTTGGCTCCGTTGCGGGAACTTCACTTAGCGTGAAGTGCGCCAGCTACCTCCGCGGCCGAGCTCACCCAGCCGAAGAACGTGGACACGTTATAGACGGTCGCCCGCTGGATCTCTGGCGACCCGGCCGGCATGGTCGCATCCTCGATCATCACCGGCCAGTACTCGTGGAAATAGGCGTCGCGCAGTGTCGATTCGACGCACACGTTGGATGCGATCCCAGCCATCAACAGCGTGCGGATGCCGCGGCTGCGAAGCAGCGCGTCGAGCGGCGTCCCGGCAAAGCCGCTGTAGCGCGACTTCGTGATCACCGGGTCCGCTACGGCAGGCTTCAGCGCGTCGACGATCTGGAAATCCCAGGTGCCGATCGTCAGCAGCTTGCCGCGCAGCTCGGGACGCTCGCGCATCAAGCACAGCGCAATCTCCTTGCGCGGGTTCGGCGAGTCGTCGCCGCCGGCGGTGGACTGATCAGGCGGGTAGCCCATCACCAGGTAGATGACCGGCATGTTCGCGTCACGCGCCGCGTCGACGACGAGCCGGGCGTTGGCCACCGCGGCGGCCGCCGGTTTGACGTCGATACCGGCCAGGTCCAGCATCCCGCCCGTGCTGGCGAACGCATTTTGCATGTCAACCAGCAGGACAGCCGTTTGCTCCCGATCGATCTCGATCGGCTCGGGTCGGGCCGGCAAGGCGATCTTCACGCTGGCAGGATAATCTCACGTCGATGATGCGTGGCTCGCAGCTCGAGCGCCTCAGCGCCGGGGTCGACGCCCTGCTCAAGGGCAATCGCTTCTACCAGGCTCGGCTCCATCCGGTCCGCACCTGGGACGATTTCGAGCGACTGCCACTCACGACCAAAGATGAGATCACGGCCGACCAGGAGGCGAGTCCTCCGTTTGGTACCAACCTCACCTTCCCCATCGAGCGCTACAGCCGGCTGCATCAGACGTCCGGCACCAGCGGCACCACGCCGCTGCGCTGGCTCGACACGACAGAGTCCTGGGACTGGTGGGTGCGGATCTGGGCGGACCACATCTATCGATCGGCCGGCGTGCAGTCGGACGACAGGGTCTTCTTCGCCTTCTCGTTCGGTCCTTTTATCGGTTTCTGGTCCGCGTTTTCAGGCGCCGAGTGCCTGGGGGCGCTGGTTATCCCCGGTGGCGCGATGACCACCGAGCAGCGATTG
>VBFX01000202.1:3351-8673 GCA_005889395.1 Chloroflexota bacterium | reverse complement strand
CATCCGGATCACCGTCCACGCCGGCGAGCCCGGCGCGAGCGTGCCGGCTACCCGCGACCTGATCGAGCGGTCGTTCGGCGCGCGCTGCTTCGACCACACCGGCATGACCGAGCTCGGTCCGACCGGCGTTTCGTGCGCCGCTCGCGATGGAGTCCACCTGATCGAGTCGGAGTTCGTCTTCGAAGTCCGCGACGACGCCGGCACGGTCCACTCGCTCCCCGAGACGGGAACGATCACCGGGGAGCTGGTCGCGACCAACCTCGGCCGCTGGGGATCTCCGCTGATCCGCTACCGGACCGGAGACCGCGTCGAGGTCACACGGGCCCCGTGCGAATGCGGCAGTCCCTTCGCGAAGATGCTCGGCGGCATCCGCGGCCGCGTCGACGACATGTTCACGGTGCGAGGCGTCAACCTTTATCCGTCGCAGGTCGAGAACCTCGTCCGGCGGCATGCCGTGATCGCGGAGTTCTCCATCGAGGTCCGCTCTGTCCGCGGCATGGAAGAGGTCACGATCCTCTGCGAATGCCAGGGCGATGATGGCGAGGCAGCGGTTTCGCAGCTCGCAAAGGACTTGCGCCTCGCGCTCGGCGCCCGCATCGAGTGCCGGCAGGTGGCGGCGGGCTCACTGCCTCGTTCAGACCTCAAGTCCCGCCGCCTCCGCCGCGTCTGAAGGTCGGTCGCCTACATATTCGGGCAGTTCATGTTGCCCGAGCCACTGCCAGGGCTCGGCGTCGTCGTCGCCGGAGTGGACGGTGAGGCGCCGGTCGACGGCGATGCACCGGTCGACGGGCCGACATCCGGGGATACGCTGGGCGACGGTGACACCGCGGCATGCGCCACGATCGTGCCGAACCCGCCGGCAAGGCCGATTCCCGCTGCCACCGCCATCCTGGCTATCGAACCCCGAAACCATCCAAGGTTGTTCATCGCTTGAATCACCTCCCTGGTGGCCATGCGATGGCCGATCGCCACCGGTTCGAGAATGCAGAGTGCCGCCTTTCAGATCCATGACGAATTGGTGAGGACATCCTTAAATAAGAGGGCTTCTCATACGTTGGACCCTCCTTCGAGCGACGGCAGGAGCTCGTTGACCTGGTCGATCGGGATTGCGAAGCCGACGCCGACGCTGCCGTCAACGGGGCTCTCGATCGAGTTGTTGACACCGATGACCTGGCCCTGTGAGTTGACGAGCGGTCCGCCCGAATTCCCCGGATTGATCGCGGCGTCGGTCTGGATCAGGTTGGCGCCGGAAGCCGCGGCGGTCTTGCCGATGTTCGACACGATCCCTTCCGTGAACGATCCGGATAGCCCGAATGGCGAACCGATGGCGTAGACGGTGTCACCGATCTGCACGCTCGAGGAGTTGCCGAGGGTGAGGGGATGGAGCGTGGACGCGGCGACCGAAACGCGAATCACCGCAAGGTCAGCAACGGTGTTGGACCCGACCAGGGTGGCGGCAACGGTCGTTCCGTCGCTGAACGCGACCTGGATATTCTGTCCGCCGGCGATCACGTGCGCGTTGGTCAGGATGTCACCCTTGGTATCGAGCACGATTCCCGAGCCGATGGCCTGACCCCGGCTCAGGTTCACGGTGAGCGTCACGACACCCGGCAAGTCCTGCTTGTAGATGCTCGCCGCCGTGCTCGAAGAGGTCGAGCCGGTCGATGTCTGGGTCGTCGGCAGCGCGGTACCAGCCGATGCGCTGGCGGTTCCTTGACCGATCAGGGCGGCCGCGGCCGCACCTGAGCCCGCGCCGCTGGCGAGCGCGAGGGCCGTGACGGCGACCAACAATCCCCGCCGAAAGCGTTTTGGCGGTGGCGACGCAGGAGGTGCTGCAGGGACCTCCGGTTGTGGCTTGTTGTCGAAGTATTCATAGGCGACCATTTGACATTCACCTCTGTTGGATGATTGATGTGCACTCATCGTCGGCCTGTCGACCTTGCGATTCCGTGACGGCAAGCGTCATCGTTTCGAAAGGTCACCTCGCGGAAGATGGTGCACATGCGATCCGTGGTTGCGACGAGACGACAATTCCTGGCCGCTGGTGGAATCGCGGTCGCCGGCGCCGTGCTCACTCGCACGGCGGCGTCCGCTCTGCTTACATCACCCTCCCCTAATGGAGGGAGCGCCGCGCCCGTCTCGTCCCCAACAGTGGCAGCGACTCCGATTGCGACGCCAACAGCCACCGCGACTCCAACGGCGACGCCGACTCCGGCGCCAACGCCAGCGACCGTCACGATTCCGGTGCCGGTCATCCAGCAGAGCATGGTGCTCGACTGCGAGACCGCCGCGCTACAGCAAGGGCTCGCCTATTACGGCCTCAACATCAGCCAATCGCAGCTTTTCGCCGAGGAGTATGCCGACGTGCGCCTCCCCATGATGGGCGCGAACCACACGGTGCTCCGCTGGGGCAATCCGTACACGAATTTCGTCGGCTACGTCAACGGCAGTGACTGGACGCCCACCGGGTACGGCGTCTACTGGCCGGTTATTTTGCGGCTCGCGCACAACCACGGCCTACCCAACGCGATTGGTGGCGAGGGCTTTGCGCCCGGCCGGATTTACAGTGAGCTGGCGGCGGGCCATCCGGTGCAGATCTGGATCCAGACCCGATTCGCCCGGGTCCAGCTGGGCACCTGGACCGCGTGGGACGGGACCCAGGTCCGCTATTCGTTCGCCGAGCATTCGGTGACCCTCAGCGGGGTCTCCCCCACCCAGGTCCGCGTCAATGACGTCCTGAACGCGAGTCAGTACTGGGTGAGCAAGGCCCTCTTCGAGGCGAACTTCGCCGACTTCAACAACATGGCCGTCATCTTCCAGTAGGTATCCTTCGGTTGATGGCCGAGGCGACAGCGGCGACGGTCGTTCCCACGTTCAATGACGTGCTCGCCGCGCGTGATCGCATCGCTCGATACCTGCAGCCCACAGCGTTGAACCGCTACCCAGGGCTCGATGAACTGATCGGAACCGAAACCTGGGTCAAACACGAGAATCACCAGCCAATCTGCGCCTTCAAGGTCCGCGGCGGCATCAATCTTCTCTCGCAGTTACCGGAGGACGAGCGCCGTGGCGGGGTGATTACCGCTTCAACCGGGAACCACGGACAGTCGATCGCTTACGCGGCGCGGCTCTTCGGCGTGCGCGCCATCGTGTGCGTGCCTGAGGGGGCGAACCCGGTGAAGGTGCGCTCGATTCGGGGCCTTGGCGCTGAGATCGTGACGCACGGAGTCGAGGCAACGAGCCGCACCTGATTGCCGGCGTCGGAACGCAGGCGCTCGAGATCCTCGACCGGCAGCCTGACATCGAGGTGATCGTCGTGCCGATCGGCGGCGGCAGCGGGGCCGCCGGGACCTGCATCGTGGCCAAGGCGGTCAATCCAAAGATCCAGGTGATCGGCGTGCAGTCTGCTGAAGCGCCGGCCGCCTACAAGTCGTGGAAAGCGCACCGTTTGCTCGAGGACCGGATGGGCACGATCGCGGAAGGCCTCGCGACGCGCACCGCCTTCGAGCTGCCGCAGCGAATCCTATGGGAGATGCTCGACGACTTCGTCCTGGTCCCGGACGACGAGATCCGCACGGCGGTTCGGCTGATGATCGAGACCACCCGCAACCTGGCGGAGCCCGCCGGCGCGGCGCCGCTGGCGGCCGCCGTCCGGCTCAAGGATCGACTCAAAGGCAAGCGCGTGGCCCTGATCCTGAGCGGCTCCAATATCACGACGACGCAGCTTCGAGAACTACTCGCCGAGCGTTAGGCTGGAACGGGCGGCGTATGTTCCGCCCGGACGTCGGCCCGCTGGCCGTTCTCGGATACGGCGAAGGTCACGTAGACGTGCAGCACCTTGTTTTTGCCCGTCTTCAAGCCGTGGTCGAAGGGGAGCGGCACATTCCAGGAATCGTCTGCTTCGGCCTGGGCCGGGTTGGGATTCACTGGAGTTGACCAGTCCCCCACCTTCTGAAATCCGCGTCCCCATAGCACCGCGCGAACGGACAAGTCCGACAGATCGACCGTGATCGGTTTATTGCCCAGATGGACGAGCCGAGCGCTTCGCCCATCGTCACCGACCTCGAGGCCGACCGCCGCCTGCGGCATGCTGACCAGCTGCTCGAGCAGCTTGCGGACATGACGGGTCAGCTCGCCCCAGGCGCCTTCGATTTCATCGTTGTTTCCCATCGTGGCGATGGCGCCGTCAAGCTGGAATCTCTCCGCAGACCCGTCCATCGTCGGCGGCCTGCTGACGTCGCCTGCAGCAACGGCCATTTGCGCCTCCTTCTTCAGCTGGCTGAGCTCAGCTGGAGAAAGCTTCCCGGCGAAGCGGCCGACCGCAGGCGCGATCGAGCGCCACATGCGGAAGCTGCCGTCATCCGCCACCTGCAGCCCTTCGTTGTCGGGAGGCGGAACGCGGCCTCCGATGCGTGCGTAGTCGACGATCATCCCAACCCCATCATCGCTGCCGCGGTTGCCAGACGCCGCCTCTGGTATGGGCGACGAGCTGGCTGAATTCGCGGACGTGGCGTGGCTCGGCCCCGTGCTCGTGCTGGTCGACCTGCCGTAACGGGTCACCCATCCGTGAACCGCTGTCGTAGCTGAGCACCTCGATCACCCGGTACTTGCCACCCGGGATGCTACCCAGGTCGAAGTTGGTCAGCCCCGTGTCGAGGTCCTTGACCAGGTCGCCGGTGGTGTTAAAGGCGGCGGACGCCTGTACGCCGAGGTTGGGTGCGACCGCCGGCACATGAGCCACAGCGCCGACGGCCACGGACGGCAGGGCCTTGTACGCCGCGATCACTCGCTGGGCAAAGGCACCCTGGCCCATCCCCGCGATTACTTGAGAGGCCGGGCTCGGCGTCACACTGGGAGCGGCTCGGCCGACGATCGCGTTTTGCAGTCGTTGTGCCACCTGGGCAGGGGTCAAGTTGCTGGTGGGTCCGGTCGTCTGGCCCACGGGCGCTTCGTATCCGGTGCTCGCGCGGAAGTCGGCGGCCGTCTGCTGATACTCGTCCTTGAGCCCGATCATGTGGCCGAATTCGTGGGAGACCGTGCCGGCGATGTCCGGGTCGACCACGAAGAACTGGCCGGCGTCCGAGCGCCCCTTCCCCGGCATCACCTTCACCGTCCGCGCTGACGGGTCGGTGGACTGGATCGGGTTGAAGACGATGTCGACCGATTTCTTGGGGTCGGCGGTGTCGACAGCCTTGAACTGGTTCCAGGTCGACTTGATGAAGCTCATCCAGGTGCCCAGCGGCGCGGGCGGCATCGGCGCGAGGGCGGTCGGCGGCACGAAGTTGAAGCCCACGGTGACGGTGACTGCGGTCGGGGTTAGCG
>VBFX01000202.1:0-3297 GCA_005889395.1 Chloroflexota bacterium | reverse complement strand
CCCCGGCGCCCGCCAGGCCATTCTGGTTCTGGAAGAGGGACAGGACAGCCTGGGTCTTCGGTCCGAAATTCCCGTCCGCGCTGAGCCGGGCGACACCGTTGGCTTTCATGAACGCTTTGCCTTTGGCAATCAGGAAGCCATTCAGCTTCTGCTGCATCTCTTTGACCGCGACCCCCTTCAAGACGTTCCCTGGTCCCACAATCGGGTGCGTGCTTCCGATGGCGGCCGCCAGCGGGTTGCCGCCTCCCGCTGGACCGACGTGCTCCTCGATCCCGCTTCCCCCTCTCGAGGCGCGCGTCCCGCCGCCGGGCGCGGCGTTATCAAGCCTGGTCCATGTCGCGGCATCCACCACGCCCGAGGCAACCGGGATCGCCATCGTCGTGTGCTGGAAATTCTTGACGGCGGACAGCATGGGGGCGCCGAAGACCGCGTCGACGCTGAGCAACGGCGCTCCGGCGGCCGCGTTCAGCTTTTCCTGGGCTTCGCCGACTGCCGCACTACTGTCATTCAGATGCAGCACCGGGTGGGCGTGCGGTGCGCTCTCGGCGGCACTGACCGCTTGATCGATCGCGGGCCATGTGTTCTTGCCGACCTTTCCGTCGGGGACTGCTATTCCCATCACGTTCTTCTGAAATGCGTTCACGGCCGTCTCGGTGTTTGCGGCGAAGTCGCCGTCGACCTTGAGGAAGGCGTCCGGGGCCGCGGTCGGAATCAGGTTGAGCTTGGTCTGCAGCTCCTCCACCACCGGTCCCCGCGAGCCGCGTTTCACCAACGGCTGCGAACCGGTCGTGGTGGTGCGGGGTTGGACGACCGCCTGGCGTTGAACATCCAGCAGGGCACTCACCGCGGCGTTGCCGGCCGCCGACTGCAAGGCGGCGATCGCTTGCACGGACAGGGCCGAGGGCGGAGCCAGCGTCAGGGCCGGCGAGGGGCTTCCCGTCGTCGGGGCATGCTTCGACGAGCGCGCTGCATCCGGCTTCTTCTCGGTTAGCCTGGCTTCACCGCCCAATCCAACTCATGTTGATCACCGCCTATGCGAAAGCCAACGAGCGGGCGGCAAGACTTTTGGGCAGAAGGTCGTGTCCTATTGGGCAGCTTATCCGCGCTCGAGGACGACGATCGGGATCTCGCGCTTTGTCAGCGTCTGCTGCTGCTCGATGTAGGGCACGAAGCGCTTGAGCGGTTCCCGCTCCTCGGGACGCGCGGTCCGCGCGCGAGCTTTGAACTTGTCGGGACCTATCTCGACGGTTGCGATCGGTCGAGCGAGCAGATTCTGGTACCAGCCCGGATGCGACGGGGCACCATTCCCGGATGCAATGACGACGTAGCGATCGCCGTCCTTCCCAAATCCCGCTGAGCTGACCACCATTCGCGCGGAACTCCTCGATCAGCTTGCGATTAAAGGCCTTCATGTCAGCCGGGATCTGGGGAGGCGGCTTTCGCTGGGTCGGCTGTTCGGAACTCATGACTTGACCTGGATCATTCCGACACAATTCTTCCCCGGGTCGATGAACCAGGCCATCCACGCGAAGCCGATATCGGCGATACCGTCGACGGTCTTAAGACTGGGCGTGTCGTAGTCCTCGATCTTGACACCGCGTTTTTTCAGCTCGGCGACTTCCGCCCGGACATCCTTCACTCGGAATGAAGCCTGGGTCTGCTCATCTTTGGTGCCAACCGTGCTCTTCGTCACCGTGAACTGGCTGTCGCCACCGCACTTAAAGACCAGCGCCCCGGGGCTCTCATTGAGGATCTTCAAGCCGACCTTATTGGCATAGAAGTCCTTCGTGGCGTCGAGATCCGTCGCAAGTAGAACGACGTTGATCGGATAATCGCTGAGCACGTTTCCCTCCCGTGGTTAGTGGCCGTCCTCTCCGGATACTAACGCCTGAGGCGCGGGAGGAGCCTCGCCAAGAGCAACGCAATCCCGAGCAGTACGAGGCCCGATATGACCAGGCTGACGGCGAACCCAAGACTGCTCTGAAAATAGCGGAACTCGATGTCGAGTACGAAGGCGAACAAACCGACGCCGCCGGCGAAGGCGTAGCCGGCACTGCCCCGGTACACGGAGACGGCAAATGCGACGCCGGCCAACACGCCGCCGAAGATTTCGAGTGGCAGGTTGCCGTCCTGAGCGGTGATGAAGGCGGTGATGATCGCCATCGATGGCCCGGCGAACGCCAGCACCTCCGTTGCCCACAACACTTTCTGCCGCCGGCCATACTCGGCCGCCGCGACCAGGATGGCACCCGTGATGAGGAAGACCGCTTCGACGGCCCATCCATGCTGAAGCTGCAGACGCAAGACCGACATGATGGCTGCCACCAGCAGTGACACGCTCAGCGCCGCCGCCAGCAGGCCGGCACGCAGGCGAACCAGGAAGACCGCGGCGAGAACCCCTGCCACCAGGGCAGAGACGAGGATGATCCGATACCCCGTTTGCGGCGGGATGGCGGCGTCGGGCCCGCCGAGAATCTCCGCCTGCAACTGACCGGTGAACAGCCCGATGGCTGCGACGGCCAGCGTCAGGAGGCTGGTCTGGGCGCGACGCGCACGTGCCCGCTCGCCGGGAAGGGCGCGTGCCACCAGGAGGGCGGCGATCGCGACCAGCCCAGGTATGGCCAGCCGGCCGATGACGCCGAGCTGCCGGTATTGCGTGCCGAGCAACGTGCCAAGGCCTGCCAGCGTGACCAGGGCGCCGGCGTAGGTGATGACTTCGGTGGCAGTAATCGCGCCTCCGGCGCCCCCACCCTGCCCTCCCCCAGAGGGGGAGGGAACGCTAAGGCCCGCGGGAGCGGGAACAGCTCGGGCTACCAGCGGGGCAACGACTTCGATCTTGATGCGATCGGGATCTTCGAAGAAGACCGCATAGGTCGTCCGCCCGGTGCGAGGTCCACCGTAGAGAAGGGGGATGTTGCGCTCCTTGAGCCGGGTGGCCATCGCATCCACTTGCTTCGGGTCGGACACGCCGAACGCCAGATGATTCAGGCCGACGCGCTTGCGGTGATAGGGCGGATCGAGATACCCGGATTCCGCCTGCAGCAGGAAGACTGTGGACTCGTCGTTGGTCCAGCTCCACCCGGTCGCCGATTTCGCAAACTCGCGATAGCCCAGATCCTTCAGGAACGCGGCCCAGAACGCGCCACTGCGCTCGAGGTCGGAGACCGAGATGTCGAGATGCTCCAGGCTGCCATCTTTCGCCACTAGGCCCCTCCCACTTCTGCGTCGCGCCGCTCGGCCAGCCACCGAAGGCGCCACTTCGCCCCCTGCGCCTCGTAGAACGTTACCGCGGCGCGC
>VBFX01000201.1 GCA_005889395.1 Chloroflexota bacterium | reverse complement strand
TCGGGTCACTCACTGTTTCCGACCTGCCCAAGGTCCTCGGCGAAGCCCAGGGGACCGCCGTCGCCGGCCGCCTCGGCGAGCTCCGCAACCTTGGCCTGATCCAGTCGGAGTACGTGATCGTGTGCTCCCGCACCGGCAATGCCGTGCTGCGCACCGATGATCCCAACAAACTGCAGAAGATGGCGCCGGACTGGATGAAATGCGCCTGCGGGCGCCCGCTGAACGAGGAGCGAGTGGACCAGGTCATCGTGCCAACCGATCGCGCCACCGCCCTCAACGACAAGGGCCGCTGGATGACGACCCTGGCAACGGCCATCCTCCCCAAGCTCGGCATCAGCCGCGAGCAGGTGATCATCGACGCCAGCCCAGTGGGGACCGACATCGTGCTCGATTTGAGCGGTGACCTCGTCCTCGTGGTGCTCAAGGATCGCGAGTTCAACCTGGCGGATGCCTACGCTTTCAACGCCAAGGTCTCGCGCATCAAGGCCGCCGAGGGCGTGATCGTCAGCAACGAAGGTCTCTCCGGCGACGCGAAGAAACTCGTCCAGGAAGAGCTCGGTCCGCAGCGCGCGCGGATCGCTGACCCCTTCCGGATTTCCTTCGTGGAGGGTGTCCAGGGCCTGGAACACGAGCTGGGCCGCGTCGTGGAGCGGCGCCGCCGGCAATACTTCCTGCGGGCGCTCGGCGATCTGGCCACCATCCAGGGGCTCAACATCGGGCAGCTGGCGCTGGCCAAGGTCGAAGCGGGCGGCCGCGCCGGCAAGTCGCGAACTTTAGCTTCGCTAAAGACGAGCGCAACGCGGGCGCGTAGTGTAGTTGTATGCGTATCGGCAGTTTGATTCTCGGCCTGATCGCTATCTTTGCCGGCGGTGTCTGGATCTTGCAGGGCTCGGGCGTGCTGCCGGGCAGCTTCATGACGGGCCAGCGGATGTGGCTCATCATCGGCATCATCGTCGCGATCGTCGGATTGGCGCTCGCCTACAACGGGATCCGCCGGCCCGCCCGGCCCTAGCCGCTTGGCTCGTCATCGCCCGCTGATCGTCGGCTTCAGCGCCGGCACACTGGCCCTTGGGGCCGACTACCTGGCGCACGCGCTATTCGCGATACCTCTGCTCCCAGAGCAAGCGGGCTACCTCTTGCTCAAGCTGCTGCCGTTGTCGACGTTTGCGAACCTGCTGAAGGCGCTCGGTGTTCTCGCCCGACCGCTGCTGCTCGTGGGCGCAACCGTGGTGATCATCGCGGTCTACGGCGTGGCGTCAATACTGATTGCCCGTGTCTTCCCGCGCCGCCATGTACTGATCCTCACGGCGGCAACGGCCCTGGTCAGCGCCATCGTCGCGACCCTAGCCTTTTCGCCGAGTGATTCGCCGCTCGGGGCGGTGGTCGAAGTCGTGCTGCTTGCCGGAATGGTTCCGCTGGTCGATCGCGTCGTCCGCGGGCTCGCCACCTCCGCCCCGTTCAGCGAAGATCGCCGGATCTTGATGCGCAACGTCTTCTATGGTGCGGTTGGCATCGCCCTGCTGGGCATCGGCTACGCGAACGTCCGCCGCTTTGCGACGTCGCTGGCCATGAAGGAGGGCAGCCGCACGCCGACGGAGATCACGCCCGTCGGCGACTTCTATGTCGTCTCCAAGAATATTGGCGGCGACCCGGTCGTCGATGGCTCGACCTGGCGTCTCAACCTGCCTGGCCGGTCGCTCACCTACGACGAGCTGCTCGCCCTGCCGTCCCATGATCTGGAGCTGACGCTGGAGTGCATCAGCAACGAGATCGGTGGAACGTTGATCAGCAATGGCAGCTGGAAGGGGCCGCGCGTGACCGATGTGCTAGCGCTGACCTCGGTGCCGTCGAACACAACCTGGATGTTGATGGAAAGCGCCGACGGCTACACGGAAAGCTTTCAGCTCCGCGATCTGACCCCCGACCACCTGCTCGCCACGCATCTCAACGGCTCACCCCTGACCTCGATGCATGGTTTCCCCGCGCGCTTCATCTTTCCCGGCCGATATGGCATGAAGCAGCCCAAGTGGGTAACGCGGATCGGTTTTTCCACGAGTGACAAGCCCGGCTACTGGGAGAACAATGGCTGGGATGAGCGAGCCATTGTCAAGACGATGTCACGCATCGACCGGCCTTCGGATGGTGCCGCCTTGGCGGCGGGGTCGATCCAATTCGGCGGTATCGCGTTCGCGGGTTCCCGCCGGGTCAGCGGGGTCGAGCTCAGCTGGGATGGTGGCCGCTCCTGGCAGCCCGCCGACCTGCCAGCGGAGTTCTCCCCCTATGCGTGGCGCTTCTGGCAGCTCAGCACCAGCATCCCTGCCGGACATTACAACGTCAAAGTGCGGGCCCGCGACGGCGAGGGGACATTACAGCCGTCGCAGTCGGCGCCGACGCTGCCGAACGGGGCGGACGGCTACCACACGATCACCCTCGATCTCGCCTAGGGTTCTCAGGAGCTTCACAGGACGCGTTCAGTCGCGGGCCGCGGGCGCCCTTCTACCGTACGGTTGAGGCCGCCGGATTCCATGAGCCGACCCGTTGTATCTGGCAGGGAGAGGAACATGTCCTCGAACGCGACGCTGAGGTGGGCGTCGGTGCTGGGCACGCTGTTGCTGGCCCTGCTCTCAGGTGGCGTCGTGGCCACGTCGCCCAAACCGGCCGAGGCACCGCTGCATCCGGCGGTGACCGTGCTGCCGAGCGACGCTACGGTCCACAGTGAAAGCCATGTCTCCTGAGCTGACGACCCGCCATTTCGACGCGCTCGGCTCCACCTGCGAGCTCTTGAGTGTCGAGAGCGGGCCGGCGGCGCTGGAACGTTGCGAGCAACGCATTCGCGATGCGGAGGCCCGCTTCACCCGCTTCCTCCGTGACAGTGAGTTGGCCGGACTGAACGGGAGCGACGGCCGCTACCTCCCCGTGAGCCCGGAAATGTTCGCCATGCTGGAGGCGGCCCTCTGGGCCTTCGCGGAAAGCGATGGGCTCGTCAACGCCGCGGTCCTCCCGGCGCTGGCGGCCGCCGGATACGATCGCCCCTTCCGGCAAGGCCTGGCAGAGCCGCCGGTCCTTTACCCGATGCAACTGCCACCGCTCCCGCAGGTGCTCCTCCTGGATCAGGCCACGCGCTCGGCGGCGCTCGCTCCTGGTGCAGCGCTCGACCTGGGTGGAATCGCGAAGGGCGCCCTGGCCGACCTTCTGATCGATGAGCTCGGTGAAAATGCTGTCTGCAATCTGGGCGGCGACCTGCGAGTCCGCGGCGCCGGTCCCGAAGGCGACGGCTGGCACATCGGGCTTTGCGATGGCACGCTCGTCGCGCTCCGCGACGGTGCCGTCTGCACCAGCGGAATCAGCAAGCGGCGCTGGGGGCACTCGATGCATCACCTGATCGACCCGCGCACCGGGATGCCGGCGAAGACCGACCTTGCGGAAGTCTCCGTCGTCACCGACAGTGCGTTGCGCGGGGAGGTCTATGCGAAGAGTGCCGTTCTCCTGGGTTGCGCCCTGGGCATCGCCTTTCTCGAAGCCCGCGGCGTGCCGTACGCCGTGGTGCCGGCCGAAGGGGCAGGGACCGGCGCCGGCCCGACTGAGCTTCCGGCGGCGGCGTGACGCTTGACCAGCTGCTCTGGCTGACGTCGCGCGCGGCGGCGTTGGCCGCCTTCTTCGTTCTCGCCGCCGCTCTTATCACCGGGCAGGCTTTGCGCAGCGCGATGTTCGAAGGAGCGATGCGCAATCGCGATCTGTCGAATCTGCACCGCTTTCTCACCGTCTGCTGGATGCCGCTCGTCGGCCTGCATGTGCTGGCGATGACGCTTGACGCGGTGGCGCGGATCAGCCCGATCGACCTCGTCATCCCATTCCGAGTCGCCTATGCCTCGTTGGCGATCGGCCTCGGCACCATCGGACTCGACCTCCTGCTGATCGTCACCGTCACCAGCTATTTGCGGCGGCACCTCGACCCGCTCGCCTGGCGCTGGCTGCACCGGATGTCCTATCCGATGTTCGGTGTGTTTGCGCTGCATGCCCTCCTGTCGGGGACCGATTTCGGGCGCCCGCTTGTGCTGGCGCCGGCCGCCGGCGTGATCGCCTTCATCGCCATCGTGACCCTGGCCCGG
>VBFX01000200.1 GCA_005889395.1 Chloroflexota bacterium | reverse complement strand
CCGCCACCTCTTCGACGCCGGCCGGTTCGGTGAGCTCGGGCAGGAGGATGGTCCCGCTTCTCGGCAGCAGCGCCTCGGCGATGACTTCGTCCATGGTCTGGACGAGCTTGAAGGTCAGGCGCTTGCGGATATCGGCGGGAATGTCCGCGAGATCGGCCTCGTTGTCGGCTGGCAGCAGGATCGTCTGAATGCCGATCCGGTGGGCGGCCAGGACTTTCTCCTTGAGCCCGCCGATGGGCAGCACGCGTCCGCGCAACGTTATCTCACCGGTCAGCGCCACGTCTGATCGGATCGGACGCTGCGACAACGCCGAGATGATGGCGAGCGCCATCGAGATCCCCGCCGAGGGGCCGTCCTTGGGGATGGCGCCCTTCGGGATGTGGATGTGCAGGTCGAGCTTGTCGCGGAAATCGACTGGGATGCCGAGCGTCTGCGCATTCGAACGCGCGTAGGACAGCGCGGCGCGTGCCGACTCCTGCATCACGTCTCCCATCTGCCCGGTGAGGTTCAGGTTGCCCTTTCCCGGCATCGTGATCACCTCGATCGTCAGCAGCACGCCGCCGACCTCGGTCCAGGCGAGCCCGTTGGCGACCCCCACCAGTGGCTCCTTGTGGCCCTCGTCGGGCTTGTAGCGCGGTGGCCCGAGCAAGTCTTCCAGCCGGCTGGGCGCGATCGTCATGCGGCGGGTCTTGCCCCTGACCACCTCGCGGGCGACTTTCCTGCAAACGCCCGCAATCGATCGCTCCAGGTTGCGGACGCCGGCCTCGCTGGTGTAGCGGCTGATGATCGTGGCAACCGCCGAGCGGGTGATCTCGATGTGCTTTTCGGTAAGGCCGTGGTCCAGGAGCTGCTTGGGGATCAGGAACTCGCGCGCGATCACCATCTTCTCCTCGGCCGTGTAACCGGGAAGGTTGATCACCTCCATGCGGTCGAGCAGCGGCCTCGGGATGGAGTAGTAGACGTTCGCGGTCGTGATGAAGAGGACTTCGGAAAGATCGAAGGGGATCTCCAGGTAATGATCCGAGAAGTGCTTGTTCTGCTCCGGGTCGAGAACCTCGAGCATCGCCGAGGCGGGGTCGCCTCGAAAGTCCGACGACATCTTGTCGATTTCATCCAGCAGGAACACCGGGTTGCGGGTTCCGGCCTCGCGCAAGCCCTTGATGATCCGCCCCGGCATCGAGCCGACGTAGGTGCGCCGGTGTCCGCGGATCTCGGCCTCGTCGGAAACGCCGCCCAGCGAGACGCGGACGAATTTCCGCTCCAGTGCCCGGGCGATCGAGCGGCCAAGGCTGGTCTTCCCCACTCCCGGCGGCCCGATGAAGCAGAGGATCGGCCCCTTGGGCGACTTCGTCAACTGGCGAACGGCGAGGAACTCCAGGATGCGTTCCTTGATCTTCCGCAGCCCGTGGTGATCTTCGTCGAGGACCTTCTCCGCCGCCCGCAAGTCGGTGACGTCATCACTGGACGCGCGCCAAGGAAGCGAGACGACCAGGTCGAGATAGGCATGAAGCACCGAGATCTCCGGCGAGCCGGGCGGCATCCGCTCCAGGCGGTCGACGTCCTTGAGCAGGCGATCCTCGACAGCTTCGGCCAGCTCCAGCGACCTGACGCGTTCGCGCATCTCGTCCGACTCGCTCGGGTGCGGCTCTTCCCCACCGAGCTCTTCCTGGATAACACGCATCTGTTCTTTCAGGTAGAACTCCTTCTGCCGCCGGTCGATCTGCTTCCGGACCCGCTGCCGGATAGAGCGGTCCATATCGAGAATCTCGATCTCGCGCTGTAGCACCGCTGAGAGCTTCTCCAGGCGCGCGTTCATCTGGAAGGTCTCCAGCACGTCCTGCTTGTCGGCGACCCCAATGCCCAGGTTGCAGGCGACGATGTCCGCCATCCGGCCGGCGTCCTCGACGCCGCGCACCGTCAGGTTCACTTCCGGCGGCACTTTCTTGTCGAGCTCGACGTAGCGGTCGAAGAGGTCGACGACGCCGCGCATCAGGCCCTCCAGCTCCTGCGAGGGGAGGAAGTCCTCCTCCAGCAAGGCGACCTCCACCCGGAGGTGCGGTTCCCCGTCGATGAAACGCTCGATCACCGCTCGCGACGAGCCTTCGATCAAGACTTTGATGGTGCTGTCCGGCAGCTTGAGCATCTGCACGACCTCGCCGATGACGCCGACGCGGTAGAGGTCGCCTTCGGTCGGGTCCTCGCAGTCCGCCCGGCGCTGGGTGCAGAGGAACACCTGCTTACCCTGCGTCATGGCCGCCTCGAGCGCATGGATCGACCGTTCGCGCCCGACGTAGAGCGGCACGATCATGTGGGGAAAGAGAACGACGTTCTTGAGGGGGAGGAGCGGTAATTGAATGGTGGCCGGCGAGCCGGTCACAGCCGACAAGTCTGTCCTACGCGGTCTGCTCGGGTGCGATCTCCTCGAGCTCTTCTTCCGAGTACATCTCGGGCTCGGTGCTGAAGTTGACTGACTTCTCGGTAATGACGCATCGCTTGACCTCCGGGCGTGACGGAACTTCGAACATGGAGTTCAGCAGGATGTCCTCGATGATGCTCTTCAGCCCGCGGGCTCCGGTGCCGCGCTGCAGTGCCTTCTTGGCGATCGCGGTCAGCGCCGCCGGCTCGAAGACGAGCTGGACGTCATCGAGGGCGAAGAACTTCTGGTACTGCTTGACGAAGGCGTTCTTCGGCTCGGTGAGGATCCGGATGATGTCCGCTTCGTCCAGGTAATCCAGGGTGACGCCGATCGGCAGGCGGCCGACGAACTCGGGGATCAGGCCGTACTTCAACAGATCCATCGGCTGGAGCTGCTTGAGGATCTTGGTCGTTTCCTTGGTGCGGTTGGAGTGGATTTCCGAGCCGAAGCCGATCTGCTTGTGGCCGATCCGGTGTTCGATGATCCGCTCCAGGCCATCGAAGGCGCCGCCGCAAATGAAGAGGATGTTGGTGGTGTTGATCTGGATGAAGTCCTGATGGGGGTGCTTGCGGCCGCCCTGCGGCGG
>VBFX01000199.1 GCA_005889395.1 Chloroflexota bacterium | reverse complement strand
CCAGCGTCGGGCCAGCCACCACGCAGCGGGTCGCCCAGACTCAGATTCTGGATGGCTCGGGCGGTAGCGCGGCCGCCACCGTGGCCTGGCTCCATGACTACTTCGGCGGGGTCGTGACGACGGTCGTGGCGCCCGCGAGCGGCCCGAGCGTCACGGTCCTCCTCGGTTCCGACTTCACCCTCAAAACCTTCCCCGCGCCATAATCGAATCGAGATGAGTTTGGCCGGCGCCTTGCTTTCCGGCGATATCCGGGCGCTGGCGCGGGCCATCAGCCTGGCGGAAGACCGGGATCCGCAAGCGAGTCAGCTGGTGGCCGAACTCCAGCCCCACACCGGGAACGCGTACCTGGTCGGGTTGACCGGGTCACCCGGTTCCGGCAAGAGCACACTGGCCGACGCGCTGGTCAAAGTGATTCGGGACCGGCAGCAGACCGTCGGGGTGATCGCGGTCGACCCCAGCAGCCCCTTTACCGGCGGGGCGGTCCTCGGCGACCGCATCCGAATGTCGCGTCATACGCTGGACAAGGGCGTCTTCATCCGCAGCATGGGCGCCCGCGGACATCTGGGGGGCCTCGCGGCGGCGACCCGCGAGGCGATCCATCTGCTGGACGCCTACGGGCGCGACGTGATCCTGGTCGAAACCGTCGGCGTCGGCCAGTCCGAGCTCGAGATCTCGACCATCTGCGACACCGTGGTGCTGGTGCTGATGCCGGAGTCGGGCGATGCGGTGCAGAGCATCAAGGCCGGCATCCTGGAAATCGCCGACGTCTTCGTCATCAACAAGGCCGATCTGGGTGGCGCGGAGAAAACGCGTCGCCTCATCCAGGACGCCATGGGGCTCGGGCCGAAACAGGCCTGGCGCGCGCCGATCGTGCTGGCTTCCGCGGCCAAAGAGGAGGGCATCGCGGAGGTCTGGGATGCGGTGCGCGCGCACCAGGCCTACCTGACCGAGAGCGGTACGCTGGCCACGCGCCGGCAGCAACGCCTCAAGCAGGAAGTCATGGCGCTCGTTGCCGACCGCGCCCGGGAGGACGCGCGGCGGGTGCTGGATGGCGATACGGCGGTCGGCCGGCGAGTGCGCGAGAACCAGAATGGGAAACTAAACCCGTACGCGCTGGCCGAGGAAGTCCTCGACCAGCGGGCATCGCAAGGAGGCAGCTGATGGCACTTCGCCGCAAGACGGCCTACGAGGAGTGGGCCGCTCGCTACCGCAGCGGTAAGCTGGCGCCGAAAGAAAACGCGACGACGATGTCGGGCGTGCCGCTGCAGCCGCTCTATACCCCGGAGGACCTCGAGGGGTGGAGCTACGAGGAGAAGCTCGGCTATCCCGGCGAGTTCCCCTACACGCGCGGCGTCTACCCCTCGATGTATCGAGGGCAACCGTGGACCATTCGGCAGTTCGCTGGCTACGGGACCGCGGAGGAGACGAACCGCCGTTACAAGTTCCTGCTCTCTCAGGGCCAGGCGGGCCTCTCGGTGGCGTTCGACATGCCCACCCTGATGGGCTACGACTCGGACGATCCGCTCGCTGCAGGCGAGGTCGGCCATTGCGGCGTGGCGATCGACTCGCTGGAGGACATGGAAACGCTGTTCGACGGCATCCGGCTGGACCAGATCACCACCTCGATGACGATCAACTCGCCGGCGGCGATCCTCTACGCCATGTACATCGCCGTCGGCGAGAAGGAAGGCGTCTCGCCGGCGATGCTGGGCGGCACCTTGCAGAACGACATCCTCAAGGAGTACATCGCGCAGAAGGAGTACATCTTCCCGCCGGAACCGTCGATGCGGCTCGTGGTCGACACCATCGTCTATGCGGCTCGACACATGCCGCGTTGGAACGCAGTGTCCATCTCCGGCTACCACATCCGCGAGGCCGGATCCACCGCCACCCAGGAGCTCGCTTTCACCCTCGCCGACGGCATGGCGTACGTCGAGGCCTCGGTCAGGGCCGGGCTGAAGGTCGACGAGTTCGCGCCCCGCCTCTCATTCTTCTTCGACTCCCATATCGATTTCTTCGAGGAGATCGCCAAGTTCCGAGCCGCCCGCCGGCTGTGGGCGCGCCTGATGCGCGAGAAGTACGGCGCCAAGGACCCGAAGTCCTGGATGCTGCGATTCCATACCCAGACCGCCGGCGTGTCGCTGACGCGCCAGCAGGTGGAGAACAACATCAGCCGGACCGCGTATGAAGCGATGGCGGCCGTGCTGGGCGGAACTAACTCGCTGCACACCAACTCGATGGACGAAGTCCTGGCCCTGCCCACCGAGCGCGCGGCTCAGATCGCGCTACGCACCCAGCAGGTCCTTGCCCACGAAACGGGGGTCACCAACACCATCGACCCGCTGGGAGGCTCGTATTTCGTCGAGCAGCTCACCGACGAGATGGAGCGCGGCGCCCAGCGTTACTTCGACGAGATCGACGCCCAGGGCGGCGTGCTCCGCTGCATCGAAAACGGGTTCTTCCAGCGGGAGATCGCCGACGCCGCCTTCGAGTTCGAGCGCAAGCTCGAAGCCAACGAACGGATCATCGTGGGCGTCAACGCCTACAAGGACGGCGAAGGCGCGGAAGTCCCCACCTTGCGCATCGGCCCGGAGACGGAGCACGGTCAGGTGCGCCGGGTCAAGGCCGTCAAGGCACGGCGCGACAATACCAGCGTCACCAACCGCCTCGAGGAGCTGAAGATGGCGGCCCGCGGCCGCGACAACCTGATGCCGCTGCTGCTGAACTGTGTCAAGGCCTATGCCACGGAGGGCGAGATCATGGCCGCACTCAAGGAGGTCTTCGGCATCTATCGCGAGCCGATTCTCTTCTAGATGATCAAGCTGCGCTTCTCGCTGATTGGCCGGGTCTTCGCCGGGCTGGCCGTCTTCATCATCCTGGCGTTCTATCTGATCCGGCATTGAGCGCCCGCGACGCGCAGAAGCAGTGG
>VBFX01000104.1:1442-14695 GCA_005889395.1 Chloroflexota bacterium | reverse complement strand
CTTCACCTCACCGGTGAGCTTCTCGGCGACGTCCCGCGGCGCAACGAACTGCGTCGTCTTCTTGCGGATCTTCTCGATGTCGGTGGGCTCGAAGTGATCGGAATGCGCGTGCGTGATGAAGACCACGTCCGCCGGCTCCTCCTGGGCTCTCAGCCCCCACGGGTCGATGTAGACGGTGATCCCCTCGCCCTTCCACTTGTAGGCGGATTGCTTGTACCAGGTGAACTTCTCGAGCATAGGTGCCTCCTAGTAGGGAGCTGCCGACGCCTGCCTGAGCTTTTAGGTTACCGCGTCAGGCGCCGAAGACCTGGACGACCAGCTGGCGGTCACGCGGGCGGTCCAGCTCCAGCAGGAAGATGCGCTGCCAGCGGCCCAGGTCGGGACGGCCATCGGCGACCGGGACGTTCTCGCTGGCGCCGATCAGCAGGTGCTGACAGTGCGAATGGCCGTTGGCGCACTCTTCCGGGTCCATCTCGCCCGTGCGCCGGCTGAGATCGTTGTGTTCGTAGGTGCCGGTCGCCGCCGAGAGGCGCTCGAGGAGTGCCCCCATGTCCTTGAGGAGCAACGGTTCGTTTTCGTTCAGGACCACGGCCGCGGTCGTGTGCTTGGAGAAGACCGAGACCCATCCCTGCGAGACCCGGGAACGCTGCACGACAGCGGCGACCTGGTCCGTCACGTCGACGAACTCGCGGGCCGCGGTGGTGTGAATGGCGAGCGTCTCCGCCCAGATCGTCAGACCTCCGATGCGTCGGACTCGCGCGCCCGCGTGATCCTCGGGATCGTCGAGCAGGCGGAAGGCGGGATTGGCGGTGTTACCGCCTCGTCGCGCGGACCTTGTCGAAGCAGTCGCTGCAATAGACGGGGCGGCCCATGGTAGGCGTGAAGGGGACCTGGGCGGGCTTGCCGCACTCGGCACAGACGACCTCGTGGAGCTCCTTGGCGCGACCGGTGCCCCGCACATTGCGGTTGATCGACCGGCAGTCGGGACAGCGGGACGGCTCGTGCTGGAATCCCTTCGCGTCATAGAACTGCTGCTCACCGACGGTGAAGACGAAGTTGAGACCACAGTCACGGCACGTCAAAGTCTTGTCGCTGAAGCTCACGGCGAATCTCCTTTGTTTTGTCTTTGGATCTCAGAGGTTTCGCCGGAGCGATCCGTAGCCTTCGACCCAACTTTCCCGGGCGCGATTATAGCAAGCGCCAAGGCGCTTTTGGCGATGGCTTAAAGACTGGTCTTCCCGATCGGGCGGTATTCTGCAAAACATGGTCCGGACGCTCTTCCTCGTCGAGGACGAACTGCTGTTCGGACAACGCCTGCGGGCTGCCGCACGGCGGTTAGGCGTCCCGCTCCAGACGATCAACCCCATGCAGGCGCGCCAGCGCACCTGGAGCGCTGACGACGTCGTCGTCCTGCAGGCCACGCTGAGGCCAGAACAGCAACTCGAGCTGATCGATCACCTCAGGGGTCACGACGCCGCGCCCGTCGTGATCGCGGTCACCGGTCACCTGGAGACGGAGCTCCGTGAGCGACTCAAGGCCCGCGGAGCGGTCCTGGCGACACACTCGGGCATGGACCGGGTCCTCGCCCGAGCGCTCGGTGTCAGTGATGCTCGTGATGCGGCGAAGCGGCCTCATCCGTCGAGCTGACGGACGCCCCTTCCATCATGCGAAGCATCTCGAGCCCGCCGGTTCGGAGAAATCGCCAGCCCAGCAGCGCCATCACGCCAAGAAAGATCACGTTCAGCACGCTCGTGTAGTTCAGCGTCGGGCCGGTCTGCAGCGCGATCACGGCATGGTGCGCCGGAACGATGCCGAGCAGCTTGAAGAGCAGGCCGATCAGCAAGCCGGCGAGCGCCATCGCCGCGTAGGAGACGCCGAGAAGATAGAGCGCCACGCGACGGCCGTAGTACTTCCGATAGATATTCAGGATGGGAACGATGATCAGGTCGGCGAAGATAAAGGCGATCACGCCGCCAAAGCTGATGCCGCCGTTCCACAATACGGCGGCGAGGGGCACGTTGCCAACCGAGCAGACAAAGCTCAGTAAAGAAATCACCGGACCGATCAGTGGTCCCCAGATCTCAGAGAGCACTGGATGGCTGGTGAGAAAGAATCCCTGCCAGAAGGATGCCGGCACCCAGGCGGCGAGCGCCCCGGCGATCAGCAAGCCCAGCCCGATATCAGTCCAGACCGAGGTCACGTCCATCCAGAAGTTGTGACTGATCGCCGTCACAGCGCGCCCGCTGAAGAGCCGGCGCAGGAACGGTCCCTCGGTGATCGCCATGTCCATCGCCGCGTGGCCTTCCATCCGCCCCCGCAGGCCGCGCTCGGCGTGCTGCCGTGCCGCGTCGACGAGTTGCGGGCGCAGGGTCCATCGAAAGAGCAGGGCTAGGATCAGGATCATGAGCACGCCGCCGGCGAATTCGGCACCGACGAACGGCCAGCCCAGCAGGATCAACAGGATGAGGCCGAGCTCGAAGACGAGGTTGGTTGAGGCGAACTCGAACACCATCGCCGCCTGGAAGCTGGCGCCCTTGAGGAACAGCGACCGCGCGATCGCCACGGCGGCATACGAGCAGGATGACGATGCGGCTCCCAGGAGCGTGGCCAATCCCAGGCTTCGTGGAGAGTCGGAGCCGAGAGTGCGGGCAACGGCGTTGCGGGAGACCAGGGTCTGAACGATCGCCGAGAGCAGGAAACCGAGCGCGAGCGGCCAGAGGACCTCCCAGAGCATGTCGAAGGCCGATGCCAATGCGTTGACGATCGCCTGGATGATCACCGTTTCAGCCTAACTGCTGAATGACCCGACTAGCCCCGCAATCCGGAAGACCAGCGTTCCTCGATGTGGAGGCCCCGATAGATCAGGATCGCACCCGCCCAGGTGACGATGAAGGCGCCGACGATGACAAACCCCATGACGCCGAGGTTCATCCCACCAATCACGTCCCAGACGCCACCGCGAAGGTCCAGCTGCTGGATGAGCAACTGGCTCAGCTCGAACAGGCCGACGAAGAGTGCGACAAAGACGGAAAGCGCGGTGACGGTCAGGTTGTAGAAAACCTTCCGTACCGGGTTGGAGAAAGCCCACGAATAAGCCTGCGACATGAAGGCGCCGTCAGCCGTGTCCATCAGCGACATACCGGCGGCGAAGATCAGTGGCAGTGAGATCAGGGCATAAATGGGGATATGCTGCGCCGCGGCGCCGGCGGAGATCGCCAGGAACGAAATCTCCGATGCTGTATCGAAGCCCAGCCCGAAGAGAAAACCGACCAGGTACATCTGCCAGCTGTGCGTGATCAGCCGGAAAAGCCGGCCAAAGAGTCGGGTCAGCAGCCCGCCGGCGACCAGCTCGTGCTCGAGCGAAGGCCGGTCGTACGCGCCCGCTCTCATCCGGCGGAACACCTTCAGGATGTCCAGCAGAATGATCAGGTTCACGATCCCGATCAACAGCAGAAAGACACCGGAGACGCCCGTGCCGATCAGTCCGCCGACGCTCTTCAGCTCGCCGTTGGCGCTGATCACGTTGCTGACCACGAACTGGGTGGCGAAGCCGAGCGCCAGAGCGATCACGAACACGACCGTCGAATGACCAAGGGAGAAGAAGAATCCAACGCCGAGCGGTTTCTTGCCCTCCTGCAGCAGCTTGCGGGTGGTGTTATCGATGGCCGAGATGTGGTCGGCGTCGAACGCATGCCGCAGGCCAAACGCATAGGCGAGACCGCCGAGACCGAGCATGACGGGAAACCTTGGCGCGACCAGGAGTAGCATCATCCCCCAGCCAACCACGTGCAGCAAGGCGACACTGCCGAAAAGGCCGGTCAATCGCCATGAGACCGAGCTCGTGGACGTCATCCGCCAGCTTCGGAAAACCGCGCGTGCCGTCGCCATCCGAGCACCGAGTATATCTTATTGCGAATCGTTCGCAATAGCGAACTCGTTACGTTTCCGTGACTCCGGCCAGAGTTTTAGGCGCCGCTGACGTGCAGCAGGCGCCCGATGCCGTAGCCCGCCGCGGCGGACAGCATCCCGATCACGGTCATCTGCAGGCCGCTGATCCGCCAGTCGCCGACGAGCGTCAGCGCCTTGTAGGCGCCGACGGCGAACAGCACGACCGCGCAGAGCGGGACGGCCATGATGGTGGCCGCCGTAACGGAGATC
Organism: Chloroflexota bacterium; assembly: GCA_005889395.1. Classification (GTDB taxonomy): domain Bacteria; phylum Chloroflexota; class Dormibacteria; order CF-121; family CF-121; genus CF-13. Next base: position 10,537 of record VBFX01000104.1, on the reverse strand, counting down.
CCAAAGACTGGCACGAACAGGAACGGAACGAGGGGAATCAGCGAGCCGATCAGCGTCGCAAACCCGGTAACAAGAGCACGGGCGACCACGCCGGTGCCACTCACGGGTGCCAGGTGGAGCTCATCGCGCATCATCACGTCCACCCACACCTTCTTGTCGCTGGTGATCTCTTTGACCACGCGCTCGAGCACCTCTCCGTGCAGGCCTTTCTCGCGGAAGATCTGGCGCACCTCCTCGGTCTCCACGTCGGGCAGCTCCTCGACTTCCTGCTGCTCTTTGGCGAGCATCGCGAGGTAATAGTCACGCTCAGCCAGGAGCGACGTGTACATGACGCCTCCCATGGCGATCGACTCCGAGAAGGTGGCGGCCAGGGCGGCCGCGAGGATGATCCGGAGCTGTGCCGTGGCGGCGGCGACCCCGAGCACCAGGCCCAGCACATTGACTAGGCCATCCTGGCCGCCGAGGATGATGTCGCGAAGAGATCGGCCTATCCCGCCCTTATCGACATCGGGATCGTGCAGTGGCTGCGCGTGACGCGCCGGTTCGGGCTCAGCCATCGGTTCCTATCTTCGCAGCTGGCCGGTTAGCGGGTTCGCGCCGCCTTGGCCTGGCAGCGCGCGCACCGGCCATGCACGACCAGGTCGGCGTTGCTGACGACAAAGTCATGTTCGTCGGTGATGTGGTGCAGCACCGGCACCATGTGGTCACCTTCGATGTGCAGCGTCGAGCCGCACTGGTCGCACACCAGGTGGTAGTGATCAGTCCCCTCTTCGGCGAGCTCGTAGTAGGCACGGTCCCGGATCCGGGTCTCCTTGACGAGACCGAGCTCTTCCAGCACCTCGAGGCAGCGGTAGACCGTCGCCAGGTTGAAGCGCGGATACTGCCGGCGGATCTGGGCGAGGATGTCCTCGGCACTGAGGTGCTTCTTGCTTTGCCGCAGGGTGTCCCACACCAGCTGGCGCTGCATCGTCAGCCGGTAACCGGACGTGTGTAGCGCCTCGGTCGCCGAGGGCCGGGATCTCATCGCCTCATTGTGGCAGGGCTTTCGACCTCGGCCAGCGGCCGATCGCCGGCTGTGGCAGTTTTGTCATCCAGCCGGAAGAAGATGACCCAGATGGCCGCGAAGTAGATCAGGTTGCCGAGCCCGAACATGACCAGTCCGGCAACCAGCTGGTCCTCGAGCGGAGAGAGCGGCATCACCCGCGGCGCGGCGGCGTAGAAGGGATAGATCACCACCGGCGAAAGAATGAAGGCGAGCCCAAGGATGGTTGGCGGCACGCCGGCAAAGCCGAGATAGGCGATCTTCCCCATCGCGCTCATGCCTCCGGCCCGTCCATCTGGAACGAGCAGAGGCCACCAGAACAGCACGCCGGCCGCCAGGAAGGTGAGGTGTTCCAGGACATGGATCGGCTCGTTCCGCAGTGTCGCCTCGTAGAGAAACGGCAGATGCCAGGTGGCGAGCACCAGGTTGAAGACCACGCTGGCCGCCAGCGGCGACACGCGGATGCGGTCGAAGGCGCGCCACTCTTCCGGCAAGCCGAGCAACAGAAGCGGCGGCACGACCATCGCGAGCAGCAGGTGCTGCAGCATGTGGAAGCTGAACAGGTACCTGTCGCCGCCGACATCGATCGGAGACTCGAGCGCGAGGAACAGCGCGAGGAGACCAGCGGCGAAGTAGGCGCGCGCCAGCGGCGACCAGGCGGAGGCCCGTCCCCGGCCGCGGATCAGCCAGGCGTAGCCGCCCGCCAGCGCCAGCGTGCCGAGAAGTACCGTGGGATCCCACTGCCACGTCCACAGGCTGAGGCTCGCGTGTAGTGGCGCCATCGAATTAGCCCTGGATGCCCTCCTGGACGATCGGCTGAGCGAGCAGCCAGAGGCTCGTCATCGTGTAGCCGACCATGGCCGCGATCCACGGCCACTCGGCGCGCCGGCCCTGGCTTTCGGTGCGCGCCACCCGTCCGAGGTAGCCATGCGCCAGGACGACGGCCGCGATATGCACGCCGATGATCAGGACGATCTCGAAGTACCAGACGACGGCGGTCGGGATCAGGTTGCGATTCGGTTCGTCGTTGACCGTCCCGAAGATGTTGAGGCCGTTGCCAAACGGGTCCGAGGCCTGATGGACCAGCAGCTGCCCGTTGATCGCCAGGTAATCGAAGTTGTGGGCGAGCAGGTAACCGAAGGCGATCGGAACCAGCGATGGGAGCAGCCCGGCGACGACATTGAGCAGCGGCTCGTCGAGGTGGCCGACCGCGCGAACCGCCGCCGCGAATCCGGCGAAGAGTCCCCAGATGACGCCGACCAGCGCGACGAACACGACCAATAGCAGCAGGGTGTACGCGGGCATGCCCGGGTGGACTGACTCGGGTAACTGAGAAACGAAGTTCTTCCAGGCCGGCGTGGCCAGGAGGCCATCGAAGCTGACCGAGACGAGCAACATCAGCACGAAGGTCAGCCGGCTGACCGATGCCTCGAATGGCCGATGGAGCCCGCCGAAGAATCCGCGCGTGCCAGGCGTGCCGAACCGGAAGTAGCCGAGGCGGCTCCACGTGGCGAACAGCACGGAGAAGACCTCGCCGCGCCGGAGCCAGGTCTCGGCGCCGAACAGGTACGCCATCGCGGCGTTGAGGATCCCGTAGGCGAGCAACACCCACGCGGTGCCGGCCGGCGTCGTGGTAACCCCATTGAAGACGAGCTCGCCACAGGCGAACAAGAAAAACAGGATCGTCGCCGGCCAGTAGCCCCACGATCCGGGCCACGCAAGCCGCGCCTTGGACCCGACCAAACGGGCGACGACGTTGAGGGGGCTGAGGTAGGGCCAGTAGTTGCCGATCACGGCGATGCTGATCGGCAGTGCGATCCAGAAGACCAGCCAGAAGGCGGTGACGACGATGTTGTCGGGGGTGCTCTGGGTCCCGAAGAGGCCACCAAAGATCATGACCAGGGCGATCATGAACAGCAGCCACCCGGGCCACCTGGGGACCGGCGGCACCGGTGGCACATCGTCGCCCGTCGGACGCACGCGAGTGACGGGTCGCCGCAACACCAGCAAGAAGGAGACGAAGACGACGGCGCCGGCCCCGATCAAGAAGAGGTACAGGGGCGCGGGCAGGTCGTAGCGGGCCCCGAACGCATGAAGCGGAAAAAGGCTCACGGTCAACACCATACCGAAGGGACCGTTTTTACCTTCTCTTCGGCGGACGGGCCGGGGTCCGATGACGTCGGCGCCGGATCTCCTGGAAGACCGCGATCGCTCCAAACAGGATGACGAACGCCAGGATGCCGAAGAACTCGAGATAGCGGCCCAGGTCGCTGAAGATGCTCGGACCCGGGGCACCGCTCGGCGCGCTCGCCGCGTACTCACCGAAGCCGGGAGCATTGACGCTGGCGTACGGGTCGCCACCGGGAGCGGTCAGCGTCGGAAGCGCCCGCCAGCCGGAGCCCTCGTTGTACTGGATCTCTTTAAAGGCCCCGGGCGGGAAGCGCAACGTCAGGTGATAGGACGACACGATCGTCACCGGCCCTCCGCCAGGTTCGCCCACGCAGCCGACCCGGTAGACGTTCCCGCGAATCTCGACGCCCGCCGGCGGGGCGGGTGGGTTCGGGTCGGGCGCGATGCTGCACCTCACGCCCGTCGCGCCCGCAGGAGCCTTGAACGCGCCCGGACCGAAATAGATCACGGCCTGGTTGTCACCGGTCTGCACGCCGCCACCGGCCACCTGACCGTTCTGGATCGGCAGGGTCGTCTCGCCGGAGAGCGGAGGCTTGTTCCCCGACGCGAGGTTGGGTGGCGGCGACTCCCACCGGTAGGGCTCGGGAGGCACGATGATGCCGTCGTAGACCGGCGGGCTGCCCATGCGGCCATGGAGCAGGGCTGCGGTGATCAGTCCGAGGGCAAGTGCGGCAACCCCGGCGCGCCGCGCGGTCATGCCCAGAACCAGGCGCCCCAGTCGGCCACCGTGTGAGCCACGGCACACGGCAGCACGCTCCCGGTCAGCGCGCGCAGACCGCCGAGCGCGAGCCCGACGGCGGCGTCGAGCGGCATGGCCCCGAGTCCATACCGTGGCAGATGGATCAGCGCGAAGACGACCGCACCGACCACGATAGCGGCAAGCGTTCCGGCTTCTCCCGCCCATTGGCGGTAGAGCACGCCACGGATCGAGGTCTCTTCGAGTGTGGCGACCAGGGCGGCGATCGCCGCCCACGGCACGAACGCGCTCAGCGGTCGAGCGCTGAAGGGCCCGCTGACGACCGGCGCGAGGAGGACCGCCCCGACCATCAGGCCCGCCACAAGGGACCGGCCGCTCCCCCACCTCGACTCACTCGCCGCCGCTGGCCGCTCGAACCAACTGATTCCGAGTAGAAACGCCGCGAACACGATCGTGCTGAACAGCTCACCCACGGGAAGCAGGAGCGCCCGAAGCAGCGCCGCCCCAAGGATCAAGCCGGTGACCCGCGCGGCCCGCCGCGGCGCGGCGAGTCGGACCTGGATCACCGCGGAAGCGGGATGAAGCCTGGCGTGCCCGTCGCGAAGACCGGCGGGTAAACGGTGACGCTGTGGCGGACGCCCTGCCACTGCCAGATGACGCTCGCGGCCCGTGTGTTCTGTCCCATCGCCTCTGGCGTGTCCGCAAATTTCACGCCGGCGCCGTTCGCCAGCGTCCCGTCCGGCAGATCGAGGCTCCGCGCCGCCGCCGCCGTCGCGCTGGCGCCCAGGTCGTGCGCGCGGGGCATCACGTAATGGAAGAGCGTCCAGCCGGCGCTGAAGCCGGCTAGCGACTCCTCGGTGGGATCAGCACCGAACTCGCGGCGATAGGCGTTCGCGAAGCGCGTGTAGACGGCCAGACCGGTCTGGTTGAGCGCGCTCGGATTGAAGCCGTGCGGCGGGCGATCGGAGGCGAAGACGCCGATCGCGTCGGCGCCCAGCATCGCGCCGAAGTCGGGGACGCATTGCGCCATCGTCGAGCCGATGAAGGCGTCGACGTGGAGACCACTCTTCAGCATGGCGCGCCGAAAGTCGACGCCGTCGGCGATATACGAGGAGAGCACCAGGATGTCGGGCCTCGCGGTGCGCACCTGGGCGAGGACCGACGGCCAGTCGGGCGCATGCGCGTCGTAGACCACGTTGGCGACCACCTGGATTCCCTCGATCGCGGCCTGCTGCGCCACCGCCGATGCCACCGAGGTCGGGTAGCCGTCGAGGTTATGGACGATCGCCATGCGCAGGCTCCAGGCGGACTTGTTGAGGCGAGGCGCAAGCACGGTCGCGGCGAAATGACTGGACATGGTGCCAAGATTCTGTCCGGTGGCCCCCACCCGGAAGACCAGAGGAAAGCCGCGACCCGTCAGCTGGTCCGCCACCGCGCCGGCTTCCCAGTAGAGCATCCCGCGCGATTGAGCCTGCGCGCTGACGGGCATCGACAGGCTGCTCGAGTAAGAGCCCAGGATCGCCTGGACGCCCTGAGCCTTCAGTTCCTGCACCCGGGCGGACGCGTCGCCCGCGGCCGTCAGGTCCTTCGTGACCAACGCGATGGGAGCTCCGGCGACCCCGCCGTCGGCGTTGACGAAATCACGAGCGATCTGGACGCCGGCGTATTCCTGCTTCGCGAGCGGGGCCTGGGGCCCGCTCAGTGGAAAGAGCGCGCCAACCTTGATGCTGGCAGCTCCCTGCGAAGACGGAGCGGTCGCGCAAGCGGCGCACGCAAAGACCAGCCCGATGGCGGCGAGCTGCCGAAATCGCACCAGATGGATTCTAGATCGGGAGGTGATCGCCGCCCGTTTGGCCTTACCGCGATCGCCGGCGTTTTTGCCAGCGCTTATGCACGTCCATCAGCGTCTCCCCGCGGTGGCGGCTGCCCGGGCGCGGGCGGGTCGGCGGCAAGCGGGTTCCCCACCAGAGCAGAAGGCCGATGCCCACGGCGATCAGGACGATGGCGACAATCGGACCAGCCAGTTAGATCTGCTCGATGCCTTTGATCAGGATGGTCACGAACGCACCGAGTGCGGTGATGCCGACGGCGGCGTAGAAGACCGGCGCGATCTCGTGAAAGGGCAGGCCGAGCGCGGCAGCGGCCGCGGCGGCGAACACCGTAACCGCGATCCCCGCGGATGAGGCACGTCCCCACGGCGTATGGCGGACACGTAGCGTGCGGCGCCGGATCAGCAGGAAGGTGATGCCGCCCACGATCGGGAAGGCGTAGCGAAGCAAGACGAGCGCGGCCAGCCATTGGGGCAGGATGCCGATCACCGCCAGCGAGACGGCGGCCACGCTGAAGAAGAGCCCGTCCATGAAGGGGTCGTAGAGGCGACCCCAGCGGGTCGACGCATGGCGGCGCCGCGCCAGCCAGCCGTCCAGAAGATCGGTGGACGCGGCCAGGCCAAACACGAGGACCAGCGGGATATACGCACCATCGCTGGCCCAGTGCGCCCCCCACGCGACCCAGACCGCTGCCAGCCCGCGCAGCTCGGTCAGGCGATTCGGCCAGCCGAGGGAGTGCTGCAACTCGCCCGACTCGAGATTGACCATCAGGCCGAGGTGCAGGGCCAGGTCGAACATCAGCACGCCCCAGCCGAGCAGGCTGGTGACGAGGAACCAGATCGCGTCCGTGGACCCGAACCCGCGGAAGACCGCGAGCCCCGCCATAACGATGCCGATCACGCCGGCGACCGTGAAGCGCAGCCAGGAGGCCCGCAGCTCATCGTTCAGCCCGAAGATTTGCATCGACCGGATCCAGGATGCGTGCCAGAAGGCGCCCCACGCCCGCCAGCTGTAGCCGCCTCGCTGGAGATCGTGGAGCAGCCCGATGACGAAGATATTCGGCGGGAGATCAGGCTCGTCCTTCCCATTCGACGGTTCGCTGGGCCGGCGGACCATTACGTGAGTAAAGGCGCTTTCGTCCGACCCGTCAAGGACCGTCCGGCTAGGGAACGAGCGGCGGCGAGGTCGCGCCGGGAAGTGCGGGGAGCGAAGGCAGGACGCCCGGCAGCCCCGCAGCGCCACCGGAAGGCGTCCCGCCGGGCGCCGGCGTACCGCAGGGGGCCGCCGGCAGCGCCGGATCTGGCTTGAGGGCGAGGTCCCGAATCGTGAATTCCGGCGCCACATCGGCCGGAGCGGGCTGCCCGGTCAGCTTGCACAGCGTCATCGGGGTCACGTCCGCCGGGCGCGCCCAGTCGGCCGGCTTCTTGTTGGCGTAGTACGCCTTCATGAATTGCTTCCAGGAAGAGGCCGGCCCGATCTCGCCCCAGAGCCCGCCGTACGCTCTGGTGCTCATCGACTCGTTGTGGGGGGTCGGTTGGCTGAGCGTCCGGCCCATCCAGGACGCGACCGCCAGGTCTGACGTGTAGCCGATGTACCAGGCGTCCTTGAAATCCGTGGTGGTGCCGGACTTGGCGGCGACCGGGAAGCCCATCGACGGATGGACGGCCCCCTTGAGGATGTCGGTCAGCATGTAAGTCGCCGAGACCGGCAGCACGCGCTCGCCGGCGTCGGGTCGTGGCGGGTTGGACTCGAGTAGGGCGCCGGCCGCTTCGCGGACCTCGAGGACATCGAGAGGCCGAACGCGATGGCCGCCGTTCGCGAAGGTGCTATAGGCGGAGAGATGATCGACCATACGCAGCTCACTGGCGCCGAGCGTCGTCGGCAGGCTCGGATCGAGCGGGGTGTTGATGCCGAGGCTGCGCGCCGTCGCGAAGACCTTCTGGATGCCGACGTCCTTGAAGAGGTGCACCGACGAGATGTTGCGCGACTTTTGCAGCGATTCCCGCAGCGTGATGGTGCCCAGCTCCCGATTGTCCCAGTCGTGCACCGGATACCCGGGGAAGGCCTTGGCGCCGTTGCTGTCGTCGAGCGGTGAGGCCGGCGTCCAGCCATTCATCAGTGCCGTGATGTACGTGTACGGCTTGAACGACGAGCCCGGTTGACGCAGTGCCGTGGTGTAGTTCACCTGTCCGCCGATGTCGGCGTTGGAATAATCGGCGCTGCCGACCATCGCCAGCACCTCGCCCGTATGGGGATTCATCACGAGCATGGCGCCATTGTTGACCCGATAGCTCGAGGCGTAGCGCGCGATGCCGTCGTGCACCGCCTGCTGGGCCAGCGCCTGGGTCTTCGGATCCAGTGTCGTGACGATCTTCAGGCCGGATCGCAGCAGGTAGCTCGGATCGTAGCGCTGCTCGAGCTCACTCCAGACGTAGTCGACAAAGTGTGGCGCCAGCGAGGCGCGCTGACCGACCGCCGCCTTGCGTGCCGCCGTCAGCTTGGGCCCGAGGTCCTCGGCGTAGGCCTTGTCGGCCGCGGCCGCCGTGATATAGCCGTCGCGCACCATGGCGCTGAGGACGTCATGCTGGCGATCGCGGGCATGCAGGTAGCCCTCGGTCAAGAATGGGTTCAGATAACTGGGCCGCTGTGGCAGGCCGGCGATGAAGGCAGATTGCGCCAGGTCGAGGCGGCGCGCCGAGGTGCCGAAGTAGGTCTGTGCGGCCGCTTCGACTCCAAAGGATTGGTTGCCATAGAAGATCGTGTTGAGGTACATCTCGAGAATCTGGTCCTTGGTGTACTGGCGCTCCAGCTGGATCGACAGCACGAGCTCGCGCGCCTTGCGGTCGAGGCTGCGGCTACTGGCGCTTCCGCTCAGCAGGTAGTTCTTGACCAGCTGCTGGGTGATGGTGCTGCCACCCTGGGCGGCGCGCTGGTGGAGCAGGTCGTAAACGCCGGCCGCGACCATCCGCACCGGGTTGACGGCGCCATGGTTGTAAAAGTCCTTGTCCTCGATTGCGATGGTGGCGTGTCGCAAATCCCAGGACATCTCGTTGAGGGGGACGACCGTGCGGCGCTGCTCGTAGCGCTCTTCCAGCAGGGTGACCCCGTCGCGGGCGTAGATGCGAGTCGTCTGCGGCAGGTTCTGCGCGCTCAGGTGGTCGAGGCTGGGCAGCTCGCCCGCGTAGGTATAGAGGAGCGTCCCCGTCCCCACCACCACGGTCAGCAGGCCGGCGGTGGTGAGGAGCAGGATGCGGCTGAGCCAGTGCGGTCCCGCCCGCCGGCTCGATGCCGGGCGAGCCGGAGCCCCGAGGGTGGGATGGCGTCGCGAGCCGCGTCG
>VBFX01000104.1:0-1404 GCA_005889395.1 Chloroflexota bacterium | reverse complement strand
CGCGCGCCCGTAGCTGGCCGCGGCGTAGAGCGGCCCGAGCAGCAGTCCCATGAAGACCACGCCTACGGACGCCAACGCGACCGCCACCTGGATTCCGCGGTCGAGACGGGCGGGCGCCACCTCGAAGACCGGCGGATCGACGAAGGCGATCTTGAGGAGGCGCAGGTAGCCGAACGCCGCCACGGCGATGTTCACAGCGCCGACCACCGCGAGCCAGGCGTAGCCGCCGTTGACCACGGCCTGCAGGACGAGGACCTTGCCGAAGAAGCCGGCGACCGGTGGCAGCCCGATCAAGGAGACCACCGCGACCGCCAGCGCCAACGCCAGGCCAGGGGCCGCGCGCGACATCCCGGCCAGGTCCCGAATGGCGTCGCTGTGCACGAAGCGCGCGTAGGCGATGACGGTGGCGAAGGCGCAGATGTTGCCGAGCGCCAGGCTCACGAGGAACACCAAAAGGGCGCTCAGGCCGAGGCCCTTTAGATCGGTGAATGCCGCGAGGGCGAAGCCGCCCTGGGCGATGGCCGCGTAAACCAGCAGGCGGCGAACACCCGCCTGCATCACCGCCAGCAGATTCCCGGCCGTCATCGCGATGGCGGCGACTCCGGCGAAAACGGCGGCGTAGGGAACCCGGCTCCCGGCAAACGTCGAGGCCGCGAGCCGGGCAAACGCGGCGAAGGCGACGACGACGCCCACCGACTGGACGAACATGATGACCCGCAGCGGTACGCCCGACTCGAACCCTCGTGGCCACCAGCGCACCGGCAGCAGTCCCATGCGCAGCGCGAAGCCGCCCAGGATCAGGCTGAGTGACAGCAGCACCGCTGGGTGGTTCGGCCCGAGCGCCGCCATCGCCACGCCCGTCGCGCCGAGCCGGGTCTCGCCCGTCAAGCCGAACACCAGCGCGAGGCCGTAGAGCAAGAGCGCCGAGCTGGCGCCGCCTGCCACGAGGTAACCCAGGCCGGCGGTGGCGGGCGCGAGTCCCCGCCGCGCCAGCACGCTCAACACATAGAGGTTGATGGCGAGCAGCTCCAGCGCGAGGAAGAGCGAGACCATCTCGGCGGCGGACGCCGCCAGCATCGCGCCGAGCGTGGCCAGCAGCAGAAAGCCCGGAGCCGCTTCGGCCTGACCATCGCCCGGGAGGATATCGGCTCGGCTGGCCAGCAGCGTGAGCAGCGCCGCCGCCAGCACGATGACATCGATGACGATGGCAAAGCCGTCGAGGAGGAAGGCACCGTCGAGGATCGCGATCGTCTGCTTGAATTGCGTCGCCAGTGCAAGGAACGCCGCGACCAGGGTGACCAGCGCGACCATCGTCGTGGAAGCGCCGGGCCGCAACCGCGCGACCAGGAAGACAACGATGGCGCCGGCCAGCAGCCAGAGTTCCGGCGAGAACGCGAGCAGGTT
>VBFX01000074.1 GCA_005889395.1 Chloroflexota bacterium | reverse complement strand
GTCCTCCTGGCCCATCACCTCCTCGCCTATGTCGAGATGCTCCATCGTGACGGTAGCCGGATCGAGGATGCGCTGCGCCGTGCCGACGTCTCGCCGCTCGGCGCCGGTGCGCTCGCCGGAAGTGGCTTTCCCATCGATCGCGCGGGGCTGGCCCACGACCTCGGATTCGGCGCAGCCAGCGCGAACTCGCTCGATGCCGTCGCCGATCGCGACTTCGTCGTCGAGCTGCTGGCGGCGTGCAGCATCGCGATGATCCACCTCTCGCGGCTCTGCGGCGAGATCGTGCTCTGGACCAGTGTCGAGTTCTCCTTCGGCTCGCTTCCCGACGCGCTCGCCAGCGGCAGCTCGATGATGCCGAACAAGAAGAATCCCTGCGCCGCCGAGCTGGTCCGGGCGAAAAGCGGACGCGTCACAGGCGACCTGGTGAATCTGCTCATGGTGCTCAAGGGGCTGCCGCTCGCCTACAACCGCGACCTGCAGGAGGACAAGGACGCGCTCTTCGATGGCGTTGATACGACGCTCGCCTGCTTGCAGGTCACGGCGCGGCTGGTGCAGGGTCTTCGGTTCGACCTGGATGTGATGCGCAAGGCCGCCATCGAGGGCTATACGCTGGCGACCGAGCTGGCCGACTACCTGTCCAGGAAGGGGATGCCCTTTCGCGACGCGCATCATCTCGTGGGCCGGATGGTCGCCGAGGCGATTTCCACCCATCGCGGCCTGGAATCGTTCAGCCTCGTGGAGCTGCAGCGGTTCTCCCCGCTGTTCAGCGCGGACGTCGTTGACCATCTGACGCTGGAGGGCGCGCTGGGATCGCGGGACGTCCTCGGTGGTACGGCGCCCGCACGCGTCAGGGAGGCGCTGGCACATGTCAAAGCGTAAGCGGCAGGAGGCGATCCTCTCCCTGATCGCCAAGCACCAGATCGCGACCCAGGAAGAGCTGGTGGAGCGTCTCAGCCGCGTCGGGATGCCCACCACGCAGGCAACGGTGTCGCGCGACATCGCCGAGCTCGGCCTGGTGCGGATCGGCGGACCCGAGAGCCACTACGGCAAACCCAGCGAGGGGCTGGGCGCGGCCTCGCCGGGGGGCCGCGAGGATCGGCTGCGCCGCTTGCTACGCGACCTGCCGCTGACCGTTCGGCGCGGCCAGGGCATCGCGGTGCTGACGACGACGCCGGGCTCTGCTAACTCGATCGCTTCGGCGATCGATGCCGTCGCGTGGCCCGAAGTGATCGGCACCCTCGCCGGCGACGACACGATCTTTGTGGCCCTGGAGCTCCACCCCCGCGCCTACGGCGGCCTCGCGCAGCGGCTGGCCGGCTTAGGCGCCTATGTGCAGCCGGAGGATTGATGCCAGAGAAGATCGTCCTCGCTTTCTCAGGTGGTCTCGATACCACCGTGGCCGTGAAGTGGCTCACCGAGACCCGCGGCTTCGACGTGGTTGCCTTGACAGTGGACCTCGGCAGCCAGCCAAATCTCAACGCCATCCGCGAGCGGGCTCTCGCCGCCGGCGCGCTCCAGTCCTACGTACTCGACGCGCGGCAGCCCTTCATCGAGCGATTTTGTTGGCCGGCTTTGAAGGCGGGCGCGCTATACCAGGGGCAATACCCGCTGGCAACCGCCCTGGGCCGACCGCTGATCGCCCAGCTCCTCGTCGAGGTTGCCGCCCGTGAAGGCGCGACCTGGGTCGGCCACGGTTCGACCGGCAAGGGAAACGACCAGGTCCGCTTCGACGTCGCCGTCGGGGCGATCAACCCCCAGCTCAAGGTGCTCGCGCCACTACGGGACGGGATGGCGATGACCCGGGAGCAGGAGATCGCCTACGCCCGGGCGCACGATCTGCCCATTGAGGTCAAGCCCGAATCGCCGTACAGTGTGGATGAGAACCTGTGGGGGCGATCCATCGAGGCCGGGGTCCTGGAGGATGCTCTCCTCAAACCCCCCGAGGATGCATTTCGATGGACCTCGTCGGTGGACACCGCCCCCGCCAGTCCCGCGGTCATCGAGCTGACCTTCGAACAGGGTATTCCAACCAGCCTCAGAACAATTCCCTCCCCCTCAGCGGGAGGGCAGGGTGGGGGTGTTTTCCTGGTCGAGGAACTGAACCGGGTCGGGGGCCTGCATGGTGTCGGCCGGATCGACATGATCGAGGACCGCTTCGTGGGAATCAAGTCGCGAGAGATCTACGAAGCGCCGGCGGCCGTCATTCTGCACACGGCGCATCGGGCCCTCGAAGACCTGGTGCTCGACGCCGAGGTTGGGCGTTTCAAGACCTCCGTCGCGGCGGAGTACGCGCGTCTCGTGTACCAGGGCAAGTGGTTTACCAGTCACCGACGCGACCTCGACGCCTACGTCCAGAGCACTCAGGGCTCCGTGAGCGGGATGGTTCGCATCAAGCTCCACAAGGGCAGCGCGCAGGTGATCGGGCGTTCATCGCCTTACTCGCTCTACCGGCCGCAGCTCGCCACCTACTCAACCGGGGATCAGTTCGATCACCAGGCTGCGGTCGGATTCATCAAGCTGGTCGGCCTGCCTGTCCGCACGCAGGCGGCGGTGCAGGGAAGCGCGGTGGCCGAGCCGCTACTTGAAGACGATCGCCATGTTGTTGAAGTCGGCCCAGGAGCGCTCGAAGTCCGCCTTGCCGAACCAGTACTGCGAACCGCTGTGCCAGGGGTCGTTGACCCGAACCTGCGTCGCTGACACGCCGCTCAACGTCACGACGTGTTCGATCAGCGAATAACGGATAGGGGTGCCGTCCCAGGCCGACCAGGTACCGACGTAGGGCCGATCCCAGCCGGTCTCGGTCCAGGCCATCACGGGATGTCCGGCAGCGAGCTCCGCGTAGATCCTCGCGGGCGTCCAGCCGCTGCGCGCGCCTTCGCCGCCCTCGGCGTTCGGCACGCCATGTGCCTGCACCAACGCGAGTAACGGCGGGTAGTAGATCCCGTAGCCCGTCGGGATGAGGTCGGCGCCGTCGATGTTGCCGACGAAATTCTTGTATGGGTTGCCCCATTGCACAACGATTTTCTGGCCATTCGAGAGCCTTCCCATGACCGGTGCGCGGGTGTCAGGCTGTGGCTGCATCGCGATCAATTGATTCTGCGTGAAGTTGATTCCAAGGGCCCCAAGCGCCATCTGGAGGGCCGCCGTCTCACAGTCCAGGTTCCGCAATTGCTTGTAAACCGGCACATTGAAGGTCACGGTGGTCACGGTCGGCACTGGTGCAGGGGTCGGGGTTGGCGTGGGACTCGGTGTGGGGGCCGGGCGGCCGATGGCCAGCAACGGCGCTGGGGTCGGGCGCGTGGTGGTGGGCTTGTATTTGGGCGAAGCCAGCACGGTGATCGCGCCGACGACGAGCGCCAGCAACGCCAGCAGAAACACGATGCCTGATTTCATGCCTGAGGATGAGGGTCTACAGGGACATAGTCCCGAGCTCCAGTCTGG
>VBFX01000073.1 GCA_005889395.1 Chloroflexota bacterium | reverse complement strand
GCCATGGTGCGGATGATGCGCCACCCCGACATCGAGTCGATCCCGCTTTATGAAGAGGCGCTGGTGCTCGTCGTGCCGCCCGGCCACCCCTTTGCCAAACGATCGACGGTCGGCATCGCCGACGTCGCCTCAGAGCGGCTGATTTTCTTCGACCGCACCTCGAGCTATTACGAGCTGACCCAGTCCTTCTTTCTCAGCCTGGGAGTGACGCCGCGTGAGGTGATGGAGCTGGACAACATCGAGTCGGCCAAGAAGATGGTCGAGCGCCGTCTCGGCATCGCCCTGCTTCCGCGCACCGCCGTCGCCGGCGAGCTCGCGGCGAAGACGCTCACCCAGGTCGGGGTCACCGACGCGCCGGCGATGTCGCAAAAGATCGTGGTGATCCGCCGCCGCGACCAGGGCCGGCCATCGGGCACGGTCGCGGCCTTCCTCAACCTCGTGCGCGAGTCCGATCCGGCCGCCGTCTAGACCACGCGGTCTTCCGGCAGCTCCTCGACGTACTCCCGGCCGAGCCGGGCGGCGTCGTAGGCCTTGCCCACCAGGTGGTGGTAGGGCACACCCGAGAAGAAATGATGGCTGCGCGTGGGGAAGTCCTGGCCTTGCTCGAACTCCTTTCGCTGCAGTGCGATGTAGCCATCCTGCTGGTCCTTGGACATCGCCTGAAGCAGCACACTCAACCCGTGACCTTCGGCGTGCTGCGCGCCGAGCGTGATGAAGATGAACTTCACGCCCATCTCGCCCAGCTCGGCGAACGTCATCGGGTTCGGATCCTTGAACCACTTGAAGGACGATGACCAGTTGAAGGCAAAACGGGCATCGGGAAAGCGCTGCTTGATCTGCTGGGTGAAGCTCTCCACGGCGCCCCGGTCAGACGTCGGAAACTCGCACCAGAGCAGGTCCGGAATGCCGCTGTCGAGGTAGCGCAGGCCGCGGTCGACGGCCAATTCCATGTTGCGAAGCGGCTCGGGCGCGTCGACGGCGCTGAGGCCGTCGGTGCGGGCGATGATGACGAAGTCGCGATTGCCGAGGTCGTCGGCGACCGCCCGCGCCATGCGCAGCTTGCCCACCATCTCGTTCACCGGGATCAGGGCTTTGCCGCCGATGTGGCCGCAGCGCTTGGGGAGCACCTGGTCTTCGATGTGGGCCGCCGCTACACCCGCGGTGACGTAGAGCTCGGTGGTGCGCTGGACGTTAAAGATGTTGCCGTAGCCACCGTCCATGTCGACGATCACCGGTGGGATGTCGAGATGCCTGGCGGCCACGCCCTTCTCCGGATCGCCCACCGCCATGGTCAGCTGGAACTTACGCAGCGCGCTCACGGTGCGGCGGGCCGCGTCGGCGATCTCGACGCTCGAGTAGAGGTCCATGTCGGTGGTGCCGAGATGTCCGATCGCGAAGGAGTAGCCGCTGAAGTAGACGGCCTTGAAGCCGTAGTACATGACGAGCTGGGCGCCCATCGGATCGTAGACCCCGGGCCCGAAAAGGAACGGCTCGGTATCGAGCAGCTCCCGCATCCGGGTGCTGGGATGAACGAAACGCGAGGCGGGCACTTTCAACCCGTCCGGCAGCAGCGGGCTGGGGACGAGCTGGCTCGTTTGCGGCACGGCGACCCGGGGCATCAGCGTGGTTTACTCGCTCCCGTGATCGCGTTCGCAGTCGTCCGGGCAGCTGCACTCGGCGATCTCAGCCCGGCATTGGTAGTCGTCGCCAGCCGCGGTCTGGATGCGTCGCCCTTCCATCCTGATCATGGGTGCAACTCTATCAACTAAATAACCATCAGGTCCAATCGTTTCTGACGATTGGCGCGATAAAGAAGACCTATATCACGTGGAAGCTGGCCGCCATCTCCAGGCCCAGCGCAACCGCGGCCAGGACAAGCAGAACCGCCACGACCCGGGCGTCGTTGGTGGCGCCGATCGCCGCCCGCCGCGCCGCGCGCAAGCCGGCTGCCAGGTGCCGACCGGTGTTCCGTTTCGCCACTCGAACCGTGCGTCCAACCGCCCACTCGTGCGCGGCGGGCTGAGCCAGCCGACCGCGCGCCGAAAACAGTCCGATCTCGCTTCCCTCCTTCGCTGAGTTCGCCGAGCGAACGGGGCCTCCTGAGCGTCACCGTAGCAGATCACACATGGTCCACGTCAAGCCGCGCAGGGGGCCGGGTCCAGCTGGTGGGCGGGAGATTCCAGCGCTGCAGGACGGGATCGGCGTGCTCATGTCCCAGCACGCTGAGCGTCGCGGTCTGCAGGGCATAGTGGCGCCCGCCCTCGGGTGGCTGGCCGAGCCAGCGTGAGGCGAGCACCCGCAGGACGTGCCCGTGGGCGAAGATCAACACGTCGCCGGAAACGCGGCGGACCTCGGCGATGACGCGGTCGGCCCGGCGGCCGACATCGGCCGCGATCTCGCCGCCCGGACCGCCATCCTTCCAGAGTGACCAGTTCGGGTGTACCGCCTCGATCTGTTTCGAGGTGAGACCCTCGTAGCGGCCGTAATTCCACTCGACCAGGTCCGACTGTACCCGGGCCTGCTCCCCATAGCCCGCGAGCCGGCAGGTCTCGAGCGCGCGCTGGAGCGGGCTCGTCAGGACGAGCGAAAACGCCCAGGAACGCAGCTCAGGGGCCAGCGCCTTGGCCTGGCGCCGCCCCTTCTCCGTCAAGGGAAGGTCGGTCGTGCCGGTGTGCCGGCCGCTGAGACTCCATTCTGTTTCGCCGTGCCGCGCCAGCACCACCGACTGCGCCACCGGATCGGTCTCAGCCGGTCCGGACGTCGACGTGCGAGGCGCCGCCGCTGATCTCGATGTCGAAGCGGTCTGACGCCGACGCGTAACCGTGGCTCTCCTGCTGGAAGTCCCCGCCGATCGCCGCGTAGAAGGAGCCATTGATGCGCAGCCCGCTGACGCCGCCGCTCACCGCCACGCGCCATTGCGCGTCGGCCGGCGCCCGCAGCGTCAGGTTGCTGATACCGCCTGAGACGTCGATCACGGCGGTGCCTCTCGGGCTGGGCAGCTGCGCGTCCATTCGGCTGGCGCCGCCCGAAATCTCCACCTTCGCGAGTTGCAGCCGGCGCAAGTCGAGGTGGCCGTTGGCCGTGCCGCCGCTGATCTTGATGGTCCAGGGGATGCGATCGGTCAGCGTGATGACGACGTGCCGGCGCGCTGAACCAAACAAGCGGAGCGGGGAGAAGCCCGAGCGGTCGTCAATCGCCAGCGTGCCTCTCTCATGGTCGAGGCTGATGGTCGGCGGATCGTCGCTGCCGGGGTACTCGACGTGGGCCTGGTAGAGGGAGTCGCCCAGGTTCGTGCCGGCATGGATATCGACCGTGGCCCCGCTGTAGCCAAGATCCAGAGTTGCCGCCGTCAGACCGCCCAAGCGGTCGGACACGTTGGCTTGCCGGGTGCCGAAGTTGGTGGCTGGTGCCAGGGTGGCATACGACACCGCCGCGATCACGATGACGGCAGTCGCGGCCAGCCCGATCAGGGTGGCTTGCTGGCGCGGCAAGGTGTGATTGAGGATCAGTTGCA
>VBFX01000072.1 GCA_005889395.1 Chloroflexota bacterium | reverse complement strand
TTCCTCCGCCCGGAGCGAAGATTCGGGGCTGGAACCTGGTGCTGGCCGCCGTCGAGCAGTCCAATTCGGCGCGAGTGCGCGTCCATCCGATTCGTCGCCTCGTCCTGGCGACGCTGGCCGCCGTGGTGTTGCTGGTGGCCGGGGCGGTCGCGGCATCCGCGGACAGCCTCCCGGACTCGGTCTTCTATCCGCTCAAAGGAGTCCTCGAGAACACCCGGGGTGCCCTGACCTTCGGGGCCTCCGATCAACTGGCCTACCACCTCGACCTCGCCAGGACCCGGCTGACCGAGGCCCAGGCGATGTTCGCTCAACATCGGGTCGAGCTCGCCGACCGGGCGCTCAGCGCCCTGAATGACCAGCTCAACGACGCCGCGCTCGTGATCCAGGCGGAAAAGCAGAGCGATCCGGCGGTCGGAGCCGCGATGGAGAACCGCCTGCGGCAGGCGATCGCCACCCACGACGCGCAGCTTGCCGGCCTTCAGGGCCAGGTCACGAACCCCACGGCCTTGAATGCCATCACGCAAGCGCGCGACCGAGCCGCCCAGGCGCTCCAGACCGCCAGTAAAGGCAACGGCAATCCCGGCGCCTCACCGAACGGCACCGGCCAGGGAAACGGCACGGCAAACTCGCCGCACCCGACTCCGAAGCCCTAGGCGATTCCGGACCGGCCCGCTAGCATGGCCCCGATGGCCTGGCGTCGCGATGTCCTGACATCGGGCGCCATTGCCCTGCTGGTTATCGCTGCCGATCAGGCCACCAAGGTTTGGGCTCGAGGCTCCCTCCGGCCGGACCACGAGGTCACGGTCATCAACGGCTGGCTCTGGTTCCGACTGACCAGCAACTCGGGCGCCAGCCTCGGCCTGCTTCGCGGCCACAACCTGGTCTTCCTTGTGGCGTCCATCCTGGTTGTCGTTGCGGTGGCGGTCGTTGCGATACGCGGCGCGCTCGGCACGGTCGGTGCCGCCGCGCTCGGCGCGGTCGCCGGCGGAGCCGGCAGCAACCTGATCGACCGCGTGCGCCTGGGAAGCGTCATCGACTTCATCGAAGTCCACCTGTGGCCGACGGACTTCAACCTGGCGGATGCCGCGATCCGCCTCGGCGTGCTCGTCTTTGTGCTGACGCTGTTATTCGGCCGGAGCTGGCGCTCACGGCGGAACGCCGCCTCCCGGTCCGCCGGTTAGTTACCGGCCGCGATCTTCATATCCCGGTTGTAGGCGTCGATCAGCGGCTGGAAGAGCGCTTTGGTCGCGGTCTCGGCGGCGGTCCAGTCGTATTTGTCCAGAATGGCGGCATCGGCCTCGAGCGCGGTGCCGGCCTTCTGCGCCGCGGCGGCGTCGTTCGCCTCGACTGCCGTGACCAGGCGCTGGAGGTCGGTCAACACCTGTTGGATCCCCTTCAGGGCCGGAGCGAGCTCGGCCGGAACGGCCGGCGGCTGGGCCAGGTCGATCGCCTTTTGCATGCTGGCGCCGGTACCCGGTAGCTGCGCCTTGACCCCGGCGATGTCGTTCGCGGTCCCCGCCTTTCCGATCGCCTCGAACCCGGCCATCGCGTCGAGGAAGGGATCGACGAAGGCGAACTCTTTCGTATACATATCGATGCCTTTCTGGGCGGTGCTCAACGCCGACAAGGCGGCGTCGACCCGCTGACGATGCCGGTCGAGCGTCCCCTGCTCGGGCAGCGTGAAAACGGAGCGCTTTAGCTCGGGGCGAACGTTCTGGAGCGCGGCACGATCGCTCGACACCATGGCCTGCCATTTCACGACCTTCTGTTTGTCGGTGGCCACGGCGGCCTTGGCCGCCGCAATGTCGGGATTGTCGGATGTGAGATCGATGCCCTTGAAGGGATCGTTGCTGAAGCTGTCGACGATATCGTTGTTGTGGCTGACCGCCGTGTGGAGCGCACTGTCGGCGCGGGCAACAGGGCCGCCCGCCGCCGCGGCGCCACCGAGGACGTAGCCGATGATCACCACGAATACCAGCGCGATGCCGCCAATGATCAGCCAGCGGCGCCCCGACCCCCGCCGGCTCGCATCCGGCGCCGGAGCATGGGCCGTCCCCGGGGCGATCGCTGTTTCGGACGATAGCGTCGACGCCGCGAGTGGACCTTCTGCCTCGGTCATCGATACTCTCCCTGGCCCAAATGGGCCCTTCCCGGCCCCAGCCTCGCCCAAAATCCCAAGCGTGTCAATAGCGCCTGCGACTCATGAGCCTTGTCAGCATCGAGACGGCCAGTTAGGCTGGACGTCAGGAGGAAGCAGCCAGAGTGGAACGCCCGCTAGCGCCGGCGCGGGAGCCGGACCCGATCGCCCAGACGAGCCATGTCCGGGAGATGGCGGCCAACCTGTTGCTGGGTCGCGCGCTGCAGATGCTGGAGGCGGCCGGCGGAATGGTCGTCTTCTGGGACGCGGAGGGTCGCTGGAACAAAGACAGCTTCGCGCTACCCGGTCGGCCGGATCACCTCGAGGAGCTGGCACCCGTGCTCGAGGCGCTCCTGGAGTGGACGCTTTACACGGAAAAACCGGTGGTGATCCACGACCTTGGGCACAGTCGCTGGTCTCGACACCTCCTACACGGCGCCGAGCCGCCGGTCGGCGCGGTGGCGGCGACGCCGATGGCGCAGCGCGGCGCGATCTGGGGCGCGGTCGCCGTCTACCGGCCGGAGCCGGTCGACGCCGCAATGGACTTGCTGGGGCAGCTTGCTGAACTGGCCACCGAGCCCCTCAGCTCGCTCGGCTCCGGACGGCCCGAGGGCATCAGCTGATACGGTTTCGGCGCGCCCTTCGTATCATGAGCGCCGATGCGACGTGACCAATCGGCGGGCCGGGTCGCCGCCCTGCGGGGGCGCCTGGTGGACCTCGAGCTTGACGGTGTGGTCATCACGACGCTCGAGAACATTCGGTATCTGTCGGGGTTCAGCGGCAGCCTCGGCTACCTGGTCATCGGTCGTTCCGACGCGGAAATTCTCGGTGACAGCCGCTACTGGCTTCAGATGGAAGCCGAAGCCCCGGGCTTCACGCTCGTCCGATCCGGGCCGTCGCACGGCCTCTGGGCGCTGGTCGCCCAGCGTCTCAAGGCCCTCGGTCTGCGCCGGGTCGGCTTCGAGTCGCAGCATCTAACTTTCGATCAGCACCAGCGGCTTTCGACCGCTCTCCCTGGCGAACACACCCTGGTGGCCACCGCGGGCCTGGTGGAGGAGCTGCGGATCGTCAAGACGCCCGAGGAGGTCGA
>VBFX01000071.1 GCA_005889395.1 Chloroflexota bacterium | reverse complement strand
TGCTGCCCACGGTGCTGCTGGCGGTCGCGGCGCTTGTCGTGCTCGCTCTGACCCGTTTCGACGGCCTGTACGGGCAGGATTCATTCGCCTACTTCCATTACGCGACCGGCCCCCTCCGGCAAGGCCTCTTGCACGTGCAGCAGCCGCCACCGTTCTTCTGGCCGCCGGGGTACCCGCTGCTGGTCGCCGCGATGTCGGTCCTGGTTGGAATCATCCCGCTCGCCGGGCAGATCGTAAGCGTCGGCGCCGGTGCGGCGGTGCCGGCCTTCACCGTCCTGCTGGCCGCCGAAATGGGCAAGAGCGACCACCCAATGGCGACCAACCCACGCTGGCAGTTGGTTCCGCTGGTGGCCGGTCTGATCGTCGCCGTGACCGGACAGCTGTTGCAATCAAGTCTCGTGGTGATGGCCGACACGCTCGGCCTCGCCTTAGCGACGGCGGGCGCCTGCGCGTTCGTGAGATATCGACGAACGGGCAAAGCGCGCTGGCTCGCGATCTCCGCCGCTGCGTTCGCCGGGGCGATCATCACGCGCTGGATCTACGGCCTCGTCGCGCTTCCATTCGCGCTCTGGTCGCTGGTCCTGCTGGCAGGCCGTCCGCGCCCAGTGGCGCTCCGGCACGGTGCTGGCGCCGCCGCGGCCGCGGCCCTCATCCTCGGGCCCGTTATGCTTCCGGCTGCTGCCGGTCTCATCGCCGGCGGCAATCTGCCGTTCGCGGGCGATCTGCAAGTCTATTCGTGGAGTCCCGTCAACGCGTTCCGACGCGTGTTCGTGACCGGGGACGGAGAACTGAGTTACAGCCTTCCGAACGGACTCTATTACGCAATCGCCCCCGCCTTCTGGTGGTTCTGGGGTCCCCCACTTGCCGTCCTCGTCCTGCCCGGGCTTCGCGCTGTGCTTCGTCGCGGCGCCATGCCGCCCGCGTATCTTCTCGTGGCCTGGGTCGCAATCGTCTACGCCTTCCACGCCGGCGCACCCTGGCAGAATCCGCGTTTCGCGCTCGCCTATTTACCTCCGCTGGCCATCCTTGCCGCCCTGGGATTTGCGCAACTTCAAGCCGCAGCGCACCAGCAAATCCGGAGGGCGGCCACGATCGTCCTTGTTGGCGGCCTCGCGCTCGCCGCCGCCGGCAGTGTGGTGCTGACGAACGAGTTCATCGAGCGCAAACAGAATGACGTCGCCACCGTGCGCTGGACCGAGCGCCTCGCGCCCGTGAATGCGCGGCTGCTCACCTTCGGCCTGACCGCCACCTTCCAGCAGTATGGCCGGCTCGAGACGCTCGACCTCTCCGAGCTCGGCTCGGCGAAGATGGTGGCACTGCTCTCCGACGGCCGGCCGACCGTGGTCCTGCTCAATGTACCAGGCATCGAGCGGCAGTGGACGGGACTGCCGCCCTGGGTCAACTATCGTTCGCTGCGGGACGGGCCGGGGCTGGTACCGCTCGGGGTCCGCAGCGGCGTCACGCTCTTCGTCGTCAGACGGGGCGCGCCATGAGGATCGGCCTCGTCGTCCCCGGCTTCAGCGCGGATGCGAACGACTGGTGCATACCGGCATTACGCAACCTGGTTCGTCAGCTTGCGAGTGTGGTCGACCTTCATGTCTTCACCCTCCGCTACCCCGGTCGCCCCGCCCGCTACGAGCTGTTCGGCGCGCGCATCACGGCGCTCGGCGGCGGGGAGGCGCGCGGTCTCGGCAGCGCCGGCGTGTGGCGGCGGACCGCATCGGCGCTTGCAGCCGAGCATCGCGCTCACCCGTTTGACGTCCTCCACGCATTCTGGGCTGGGGAGCCGGGGTTCGTGACCGCGCTGATGGGCCGCGTGGTGCACATCCCGACCGTGGTCAGTCTCGCCGGCGGCGAGCTGGCGCGGCTGCGCGACATTGAGTACGGCGGCCTCCTCCGGCGGGCGGAGCGGATCAAGACACGACTGGCGCTCCGACTCGCCCGTGTGGTGACGGCAGGGTCCGCCCCGACGATCGAGTCGGCGACGTCATGGCTCGGCTCACGGCCCCCGTGGCGGATGAGGCGAATCCCGCTCGGTGTCGACCTCGCGATGTTTGCGCCAGCGGATGTCCGCCCGGGCGACCGCTTGCCGCGACTCTTGAACGTCGCGTCGCTCTCCCGGGTGAAGGATCAAGCGACGCTGCTGCGGGCGGCGACGCTGCTCCGCGAGCGCGGCTACGCGTTCGAGCTCGAGATCACCGGCAGCGGCCCGCTCCAGGGCGAGCTCCGGTCGATGGCTGGTCGCCTCGACCTCGACTCGATTGTCCGGTGGCGCGGGGAGATCGTGCACGACCGGCTGCCGCGCGAATACCAGCGCGCGCAGGTGTTCGTGCTGAGTTCGCGGCACGAAGCCCAGTCGATGGTCGCGCTGGAGGCGGCGGCTTGCGGGCTGCCGGTGGTGGGGACCAGGGTCGGGGTCCTGCCCGAACTGGCGCCCGCGGCGGCCCGGGTCGCGCCGGTCGGCGATGCACAAGGCCTTGCCGACGCGATCGCAGGGCTCCTCGATGACGAACCGAGTCGAATCAGGTCAGGTCAGACGGCGCGAACGCGTGCCGTGGCGGAATACGGCCTCGAGCTGTGCGCCACCACGTTCCACAACCTCTATCTAGAGGTTGCATCCGGCGACGCCATGGCATTGGACGCCAGTTGACCCTTCACCCCGCCCGTCGCGTGGCGCCGGCAATCCTGGTCGGGGTCGCCCTGGCGGGGAGCCTCTGGTTCGGCCTGATCCCATGGATCGTGCGTCTCCATCTGCAGCATCGCCTGCCCACCATCGATTCCAGGCTGGTCGACCTGGGCTCGCTCGTCCTCAACGCGGCGCTCTTCGCCGCATTCGTCACCGTTCACCGATTCAGGAGCCGACCCTCCCGCCCTAACGAGGCATCCCGATGAGGATCTGCGCCGTCACTGCCTATCCCCCCAGTCGGGCCGGGATCGCCGACTACGGGGCCCATCTCGCGCAGCGTCTCGCCCGCGATCCCCGAGTCGAGAGCCTCACGGTGCTCGCTGACCGGGCGCCAGGGGCGAATCCACGCGAACGAGCCGGTCGCGTCGACGTTCATCGAGTCTGGAGGCGGAACAGCCTGGGCACCTGCGCAACCCTGCTGAGCGCCGTCCAGTCGGTCCGCCCCGATGTCGTGTGGTTCAACCTGGGGGTCACGATGTTCGGCACGCGTCTATCGGCCGCGGCGGGCGGCCTCGTCGCCCCCCTTTGCACCAGCATGCTCGGGTATCGCACCGTCGTGACGCTTCACGAACTGCCTGCGCTCACGAATCTC
>VBFX01000070.1 GCA_005889395.1 Chloroflexota bacterium | reverse complement strand
CGAGGAGCATTTCATCCAGCGCTGGGCTACAACGGTGGCATGGCTGGAGGGGCCGTCCGTCGAATCCACCGTGCCGCCGTCCTCAGCGCCGCTCTGCTGCTGAGCCTGCTGGGCATTGCCGTCATCCAGGCGCCCACACCCGCGAGCGCCGCGATCCTGAACCCCTATGGCTTTTCCGTCTGGGGCTATCAGAACCGGGTGACCGCCTCGGGCGTCAAGTGGGTTCGCCTGCAGCGGGACTGGTCGTCGATCGAAACCTCGCCCGGCGTCTACAACTTCAGCGGGCTGGACCAGGATGTCGCGCGCGCCAACGCGGCCGGCGTCAACGCGACCGTTCCGCTCCAGGACGCACCGAGCTTTCGCCTGACGCAGGTTTGCAACGGCGTCAATCTTTTTCCCGGCCCCAACGAGATGAGCACCTTTGCGAGCATCGTTGCGGCACGCTACAACGGCAGGAACGGGCACGGCTACGTCGCCAGCTTCGCGGTCCCGTCCTGCGCGCCGGGTATGAGGCCGTCAAAGCGCAGTCGCCGAATGCGCTCGTCGGGATGTTCGGGATGTGGTGGGTCGACACCAACCATGTCCAGACCTACATCACCTGGCTCTACGCCAACGGCTACGGCCGCTACATGGACTTCGCCAATTTCCATTACTACCCGGGTGGCAACCCCGCGGTGACCAGCGGATCGACGCCCTCCTTCGATCTGGAGTGGAAGACGATCCATGCCGTGCAGGTCGCCTACGGCGACGGGGCCAAGCCGGTTTGGTGCACGGAGACCGGCTGGGCCGTGAGTTCCGTCAACCAGGGGAGCAACCCGGTGGTCACGCTCGCCCAGCAGTCGCAATATCTGCAGTACGTGCTGGACAGCTCGCGAAATTCGGGCGTGGTGCAGCGGGTCTTCATCTACATGATTTCGGACACGGGCTACGATGGCATGAACATCTATACGCCGAGCGGACCACTGCCCAGCTACAACATGCTGGAGAGCTACATGGCGCAGTATCCCGCGTGGGGCGCGGCACCGGCGCCCACCCCCACGCCAACCCCGACGCCCGCGCCAACCCCGACACCGACGCCAACCCCGACACCGGCGCCAACCCCGACACCGACGCCCGCGCCAACGCCGACGCCTACGCCGACGGCTGCGCCAACCCCGACGCCGGCACCGACCGCCGCGACGACGGCGGCCCCCACGCCAGCGCCGACCGCCTCACCGAGCGCGAATCCGGGTCAGACGCGCAAAGGCTCAAAGGCGCATCCCTCGACGAAGCCGTCCGGTAATGCCACCGCCCTGGTGCCCTCGAGCTCAGGGTCACTGAACGCGACCGGCAATTTTTCGGCTGAGGTGAAGAATCCCGGCCCGCTTGGTGGTCTGGGTCATCTGATCGCGGTCATCCCGAACGCGATCGGGTCCGCCGGGATGATGGTCGTCCTCTGGCTATCGCTGGGCGCGCTCTTCTGGGTGGTCCTCCGAGTCCTGAGCCTGTTGTCGGTGGCTCGTCGCCGTCGGGCTGCTGGCTTCTGACCGACGCGCGCGACGCCGACGTGGCGATTGTCGGGGCCGGCCTCATCGGGCTGGCAACCGCCCGGCAGATCCTGCGCCGCCGCCCCGGCATCAAGCTGGTCGTCCTGGAAAAAGAGGCGCAGATCGCGTCCCACCAGAGCGGCCACAACAGCGGCGTCATCCACTCGGGCATCTATTACGCACCGGGCTCACTGAAAGCGCGGCTCTGCATCGGCGGGGCCGCGCTTTTGCGCGTCTACTGCGACGAGCACGGCATTGCCCATCCGGAGACGGGGAAGCTGATCGTCGCCGTGCGCGAGAGCGAGCTCGGCCGCTTGGAAGCCCTCAAGCAGCGCGGCGAGGCGAACGGACTGCGCGGCTTGCAGATGGTGGACGCGGATGGGATCCGTCAATTCGAACCGGCGGCGCGCGGGTTACGCGCCATCTTCTCGCCGGCAACGGCCATTGTCGACTACGGACAGGTGGCACGCGCGCTGGCGAACGACGTGACCGCCGGCGGCGGCGCTATCCTCACCATCCATCGGGTGACCGGGCTGACACGGTCGCAGGGGCGCTGGCGAATCACGACGGCCACCGCAATGGTCGATGCCCGAACCGTCGTCAGCTGCGCCGGATTGCAGTCCGACCTCCTGGCGGCGATGACGGGCGCCGGGCTCGACCCGCGCATCGTTCCCTTGCGCGGCGAGTACGCGCGGCTCTCCGGGGAGCGCGCCGGGCTGGTCCGGGGCCTCATCTATCCGGTGCCCGACCCGGCATTTCCGTTCCTCGGCGTCCACTTCACGCGACGCGTCGGCGGTGAGGTCTGGGTGGGGCCCAACGCCATCCTGGCGCTGGCGAAGGAGGGCTACCGCCGGACGCGCATCAACGCCGCAGAGCTGGCGTCACTGTTGCGCTGGCCGGGTTTCTACCGGATGGGCCGACGCTACTGGCGCATGGGTGTGTCGGAGCTGAGCCTGGCGCTCAACAAGGGGGCATTCGCCCGCGAGCTGCAGCGCTATGTTCCGGCGGTCCAGGCCAAAGACCTGAGCCCGGCCGGCGCCGGCGTCCGTGCGCAGGCCGTGTCACGCGATGGGCGGCTGCTCGACGACTTCGTCTTCTCCCAAGAGGAAGGCATCCTGCATGTACGCAACGCCCCCTCGCCGGCCGCGACCGCCTGCCTGGCGATCGCCGAGGTGATCGCCGACCGCGTCGACCACGTGTAGGCGGAGGATGGCGTGTGGGGGCTGTTAGTGGATACTCGGCCGAGGCGTCGGTGTCGGGCTTGGCGTGGCTGTTGGACTTGCGGTCGGATTTGTCGTTGGTGTCGGATCCGGTGATGGGTTGGGTGAGGGCGATGGTGACGGCGAGGCAGCGGCCGCGGCTGGCACCACAGTGGGCGGCGGCAGTGTCACCGGGCTGGACGGAGGCGAGGCCGGCCCGCGCCAGAACTGCTCGGTTGCAACAACCGTATAGATCACCGGCTGACCCGTGGGCGGTACATCCTCGCATGCCCGCACCGGCGACGTCACGGTGCACACCTTGACGGCATCCTTGCTGCCTACTTCCTGCCGCATCACGGCATAACCACCGACTTCCGTTCCTGTGGGATACATCGATGGCGCCCATTCGAGCCTGATCGATTTCTCGAGAACGGTCGCGCTGGGCAGCTTGCCCATCGGCACCACGGCGCTCAGGGCGAGGGCCTTGCCGGTGGCGGTGATCGTCCAGGTACCGGCCGCCAGGACGAGATTCGCGCTAAGCGGCGCCGTCGACAGAAACGCGGCAGCGCCGATCAGCACGCCCCATCGGGCTTGCCGGCTCCGGCGCCGCCGCAGTGTCAACAGATTCCTGAGCCTGTCGCCGTTAGGTTAGGGCTCGACCGGATAACCGGCAGGCCGAGTCAATTCATAGGCCGTGACTTTCAGGTTCACCGCAAACGTCGCTCCCTGGCAGCCCTGGGCCGTGTTGTACGCCAGATGGATCATTCCGGCCCCCAGGCGGTTGTTGTCGCGGCCATTGACCTGGAGCGTGGAATGCGGCGCGATGGTCGGCCAGTTGGCGAAGTTAGTCGGCGTGGTAATCGTGACGAATTGTTTGCAGTCGCCGGCGCCTTGCGTTACGAAGGCTCCCGTCCCGTTCTTGTTGGAGCTGATAAAGGGGCACTGGGTACTCCCACAGGCAGTGGATGTGTAAGTGGCAAGATCGATTTGCGTGACCGCAAGGGGCACGTCGCTCGTGTTTTCGATCGCGAAGGTCAAGTCTCCACCCGGACTTGGATTCGTCGACGACGCGAGAGCGTCGTCGGGTACGAAATCGCTGTTGGCGTCTGCCATCCCGGCCTCAACTCGCATCGTCACGCGCGTCGCCTCGGCCGCTCCGCCCTGGCGAAACCCCTCCTGGTTGGCTTTGAAGGTAAAGGCGGCGTACGCCGCTCCGATACCCACGACGATGATTCCGATCGATAACAACACACTGACCACGAACTTTTTCTTCATGTTCCCTCCCGGGCGGTTTAGCAGGCTGGGCCAATCGTCACCCCCTGTGGTCGCCTTCGTATCGGGGAAAACCCTGAAATTTACCGATGGACTCACCGTGGTCGGCCCGCTACGATCGAGGCATGCTCCTTGGAAGGGGATCTGAGCGTGCCGCCATCGACGGCCTCATTCGCGGCGCCGGCCAGGGAGTCAGTGGCGTCCTCCTGCTCAGCGGCGACGCAGGCGCCGGAAAGACTGCTCTGCTCGAGTACGCGGCGGACACGACCGCGGAGATGACGGTCGTTCGCGCCCGCGGTATCGAGGCAGAGTCGTCTCTGCCCTTTGCCGCGCTGGCGGACGTCCTCCGGCCGATGATCGCCCTGATCGACCGCCTCCCGCCGGTCCAATCGACCAGTCTTCGGGCGGCCCTCGCGATCGGGCCCCCTCTGCCCGGCGATCGCTTCACGACCTACGTGGCGGCGCTGAACCTGGTGGCGCTGTTCGCCGAAACGCAGCCCGTCCTGATCGTCGTCGACGACCTGCACTGGATCGATCCCGAATCCGCCGAGGCGTTGTTCTTCGCCGCCCGCCGCCTGGGCGCCGAACGGATCGCCATGCTCTTCGCCGCCAGGGATAACGGCGACCTTCCCGCTGACCCGGCTGCCCTGCCGGTGCTGCACCTCGGCGGCCTCGACGAGGACCCGTCGCTGCAGCTCCTTTCCCAGGCGACGCCCGCGATCGCCCCGCCGGTCGCCATCGCCATCTGGCGCGCCAGCGGCGGCAATCCCCTCGCGCTCACCGAGATCCCTCGCCTTCTCAGCGAGCGGCAGCTCCGCGGTCACGACCCGCTGCCCGACCCGCTTCCGGTTGGCACAAGACTCGTCACCGCTTACCAGGCGCGCCTCGAAAATCTGCCGGCAGCCGCCCGGACCGCGCTCCTGCTCGCCGCCGCCAGCGATGACGGCGACCTGGGGCCGATTTCCGAGGCGGCGCGAATCGCGGGCGTCGAACCGGGGTCGGCGCTGGGCTCGTCGGAATCGCTCGGCCTGATCGAAATCGACGGCAGCCTCGCCTTTCGTCACCCTTTGATCCGATCCGCGGTCTACGCGGCGGCGACCGCGGACGAGCGGCGTAACGCGCATCGCCTGCTGGCCGAGGGCCTTCCGAAAGACGCGGCCCGCCGCACGTGGCATCGATCCGCAGCGTGTCTCGGGCCAGATGAGGCCGTGGCAAGTGAGCTCGAAGCCGTCGCGTCCGAGCAGCGGGTCCGCCGGGCATATGCGACGGCCTTTCACGCTTTCAATCGGGCGGCTGAATTGTCGCCTCAGACCCCCGACCGAGTCCGAAGACTCAGTGAGGCCGCCATGTGCGCGTTCTTCGCTGGACGAGGCGAGTCAGCCGTGGCCCAATACGATCGCGCGCTCGCGCTCGTCACCGACCCGATTACGCATGCGAATCTGGTCTTACGCCGTGGTGACATCGCCATCTGGCTGTCCAATCCCATCGCCGCCCAACGGGCCATCGTTGCGGAGGCCGATCGGGTCGCCCCGATCGATCCGAAAATGTCGGCGCTGCTGTTGATCCACGCGACAGGCCCGTGTTTCATGACGGCCGAGGTACTGGAGGCGAAGCACACGGCGCAGCGCGCCCTCGAGATGGCGGGCAGGTCAGGCGACCCGATGACGGTCGCGGCCGCGGAGGTTGCCCTGGCCGAGGCACTCTTCCTCCACGGCGAAGGCGCGCAAACGTCCTCGACGCTGCGCCGGTATCTGCCACAGCTTGCGTCGGCCGGTCCGGAGATTTCCAATTCGGTCCCTGCCCGCTATGCGGCGTTCTGCCAGATCAGCGTCGAGGACTACGAGCCGGCGCTCCGCTCCCTTGAATCCGAATTGGCGCAATACCGCTCGGCAAGTGCTCCGTCCCTCCTGCCCTACCCGCTGGCCACCGTGTCGGAGCTGGAGTACCGTACCGGCCGCTGGCTCAGCGGATATGCCAACGCTACCGAGTCAGTCCGCCTCGCGCGCGAGACCGGCACAGACAACGGAAAAACCTACAGCCTGACGTGCGTGGCCCGCTTCGAGGCCGTGACCGGGAGGGACGACGAGTGTCGGGCAAACCTCAACGAGGCGTGGGAGCTCGCCAAACGCTTTGAAACAGCAGCCATCTATCTGTACGTGCTGGCCATCCAAGGACTGCTTGCCCTCGGCCGCGAGCAGTGGGCGACCGCTCGCGAGAACCTCGAACGGTTGGAGCGTATGTGCCGCCGGCTGGAGGTACGTGAGCCGGGCATCCTGCGCTTCCAGGCTGACCTGATCGAGGCCTGCGTGCGCCTGGGAGATCGGCGGAGCGCGGAGCAGGTGCTGGCCGAGCTCGAGGAGCAGGCGAGTGTCACCGGCCGCAGATGGGCTCAGATCGCCGCGCTGCGCTCCCGCGCCATGCTGGCCGAGGGCAGCCGCGCCGAGTCATACCTCGCGGAGGCCGTTGCGCTGGGGCGCGACGCTCACGACCCATTCGAGCTGGCGCGGACGGAGTTGAGCTTTGGCGAAGGCTTGCGCCGGATGCGTCGCCGTGGCGATGCGCGGCAGCATTTTCGATCGGCCCTCGAGATATTCCTGGAGCTGGGGGCCGGCCCATGGATCCGACGGACGAAGCAGGAGCTCGCCGCCACCGGCGAACGGTTCGAGCGCGAAACCCCGACCGCCGGGGCCACCCTCACGCCGCAGGAGCTGCAGGTTTGCCTGGCGGTGGCCCGCGGCCTGACGAACAAGGAAGTCGCCGCCCACCTCTTTCTCAGTCAGAAGACGATCGAGACCCACCTCGGCAACGCCTACGGCAAGCTCGGCGTCCGATCGCGCAGCGAACTGGCGCGCCTATTCGCGGTCGAACCAGAACGGGCGGTCGCAGTCCGATAGGGTCTCTTTCGCCTTTGCGGGGAGCGTTGGGGTAGGGGTATGTCGACCGCCTGCACGATTTGGCGACAAATTGGTATTCCAGCTTGTCAATATCACGTTGAAGTG
>VBFX01000069.1 GCA_005889395.1 Chloroflexota bacterium | reverse complement strand
CGTGGTCGGGCTGCTGGCATTCCTCCTGGTCCCCTCCTTCCACAACCTCGTCGTCAATCGCGTGACCGGCGCCGTCACGACCGTTCGCAAAGCAATCTTTCCGCATTACGACGCCGTCTACGCGACGGGCGCTTCGGCCAGCACCTCGACCGCGGGGCATCTCCCGACCCTTGGGATCGACAAGTTCAACAACACCTACTGGGCAGCGCAAGCGAAAGACCCTACCCCGTACCTCAAAGTGAGCTTTCACGACCCGGTCGACCTGGCCGAGATCGGATTCGACTCGGGCGCCGCGGGCACCGCGGCCGCTGACGACTTCCTCGCCCAGCCGCGGCCGCACAACGTCCACCTGGTCTTCTCCAACGGCACGACCGCCGACCTGACGTTGAAAGACGAGGATCCCAAGGTCGCGAAGAACGCGCAGTTCTATCCGGTTGAGGCCAAGCAGGTGACCTTCGTTGAGATCCACATCATGTCGGTCTACGCGCCGGCCGGCGCTTCGCCGTCATCGGTTGCGCTCGCCGAAGTCGAGTTTCGGGTCCGGGACTAAGCGCGCGAGCTGGCGGTAAGGCCCAGCTCTTCGAGCACGCGCGCGTAATCGCGACGCGCCCGGCTGGCCGCGCCGGGATCGCCTGCCTGTTCCCGCGCCTGGATCAACAGCTTCCACAGCGGATCGTGGAGCCGATCGACCCAGAGCCCGGTCGCGCAGGCGTTCGCCGCCGCCGCGGGATCACCCTGCTTGAGCAACAATTCGGCGAGACCTTGCGCCGCCTCGAGCGCGCCGGCGCGAAATCGCTCTCGTGGTTCGATCGCCCACTCGGCCGGACCGTCCTCGGGCAAGAGCTCGCCGGCATAAAGCTCGAGCGCTTGCTGGAAGTGCGTGATCACGGCGTCCACGCCGCCGCGCAGGCGAGCCACGCGTGCCGCGGCCAGCGCTTTGGAAAACTGGACCAGGTCCACCTCGGCGTCCGCCTGGATCGCGAGGCGGTAGGCATCGCCCTCGCGCAGGAGGAGCGATGACCCGCCGCGACCGACGCCGGGCTCGAGCCACGACCGAAGCGAGGAGACGGCGACGTGAAGGTTGCGCGCACCCGTCTCCGCATCCGCGTCCGGCCAGAACGCGGTTTGCAGGACCTCGCGGTGCACGAGATTGCCCGCATGGACGGCCAGCAGCCGGAGCACGGCACGCACGCGCGGCTTGATCGTGGTCAGGTCGACCGGGCGTCCCTTGATAGCGATGCTGAAGCCGCCGAAGCAGCGAATGCTCAGCGACGGCACCGAGCGACCAACCCCGATCGGAATCACGTTCGCGGCCGCGGGCGCGGGCGCGGCCAGCGGCGCCAGGCAGCATTCGTCCTGTACAGCGACCGCGAGGCTCTGATACTCGGCGGCGCGCTCGGGTTCGATTTCGGCGAGCGCGAGGTACGGGAAGTACCGCGCACCCGGCGTACCGCTATAGCGAGCGAGATTCTCCGCCTGCAGCGCCGCGTCGCGGGCCTCCGGGGCCCCGTTGCGCGCCAGGCCGAGTGAGACCAGGGCGCGTGACCAGGCTTCGAGGACTCCGGCGCCGAGCTGGCGAAAACCGTCGGTCGCCTGCTCGAGCGACGGCACCGCGTTG
>VBFX01000068.1 GCA_005889395.1 Chloroflexota bacterium | reverse complement strand
CGGCATCGTCATCAGGACCCAGCCCGTGGCCGGGGGTAGTGCACCCAAGGGATCCGACGTGACGGCCTTCGTGTCAACCGGCACGCCCACAGGGATCAGAGCCATTAACCAGTGCCTGCTCGTCATCCAGCAGCTGCCACCGGATCTTATTTTGAAGTATCAGCCCCTACCGACCCCGACCCCGAAGCCCTAACGCCGGGATCGTAACGGCGATCGATAGCTGGCTGTCGTAGCTTGAGATCGTTATGTCCGACGAAACGATCGACGAAGGCGCCAATGCTGAGCAGCAGTTGCTGGCTCGCTCGCTCGGCGCCCTGATCGGCCTGCGGCGCTTCGATTCACCGATCCACCAGGCGCGGGCGATTCACGGAGCAACCCTCGCGCTTTCGCCATATGCCGACGGCATGGCGCCATCCGATGCGCAGCGCCTGAAGGAACTCCGGAATACGTCCATTCGCGTTGCGCTCTCCGACGATCCCAGGGCCATCCCTGAGGCCGATCGGGACTGGCTCATCGCTGCGATGCGCCGTATCCTCGGAAAGGCTGGAGCCGTGGCGTTGGCGGCGGACCGGCTCCACTAAACGCGAAGCGGCGTCCGGGAAGGCCGGCGACCGTTACGCCAGACGCAATGCGGCGTGCGTTATACATAGTGATGGACCTCGAGTCGTCGGAACTGCTCGACCTGGCTGGAGATCCTCTCAACGGCCTGGGAGAGTTGCGCCTGATATGGGCCGTGCTCGCTCGCGAACAGCGCCGCGTGGCCGCATCAGCCCCATCGCCGGTCAGCCGGCCAGAACTTGCCAGGGCGGCCTGAACGCTCAGGTCCCGGCGCCGAGACGGATCCGAATGTGTTTGGGTTCGAGATAGGCCTCCAATCCCTCCGGTCCCATCTCGCGGCCGATACCACTCTCTTTCCAGCCGCCGAAGGGGGATGCCAGCTCGGTGACATCGTTGACGTTGATGCCGACGCCGCCGAACTCCAGTTGCTCGGCGATCAAGAGCGCCTGCCCCAGGTCCTTGCCGAAGACATACGCGACCAGTCCGTACTCCGTGCTGTTGGCACGCCGGACGACCTCGTCGAGTGAGGCGAAGCTGGCGATTGGCGCGACCGGCCCGAAGGTCTCCTCGCGCATGGCCCTGGCCTCGTCCGGGACGTCGGCGAGGACGGTTGGCTGGTAGAAATGGCCCTTTGAGAAGCGGTCGCCATCCGGCCGCGCGCCGCCCCACAGCAGCCGGGCCCCGCGGCCAACCGCATCCTCGACGTGCGACTCCGTCCGCGCAACCTGCTTCTCGTTGATCATCGGCCCGTATTCGACGCCGGGCTCGAGGCCCGGGCCGAGCTTGAGCCGGGTCGTCGCCTCGACGAAGCGCTCCTGGAACTCGTCGGCGCGCGTGCGCGCCACGTACAGCCGGTTCACGGCATTGCAGATCTGGCCCATGTTGGAAAACGATCGGCGCACCGCGGCGGGGATGGTGGCATCGAGGTCGGCGTCGTCGAGGATGATCATCGGCGTGTGCCCGCCAAGCTCGAGATTGAGGCGCTTCACATGCGACGAGGCGAGCGCCATGATTCGCCGGCCGCTCGCCGTCGAGCCGGTGAAGGCGATCATGCGCGAGCGCGGGTCGGTGACGAGCGTCTCGCCCAGCGTCTCGACCGGTCCCACGACATAGTTCAGCACGCCGTCCGGCAACCCGGCGTCCAGGAAACACTGGATCGCGGCGGCGGTTGCAAGCGGCGTTTCCGGCGCGGGCTTGACGATGACCGTACAGCCCGCCGCCAGCGCGGGCGCCGCCTTCCAGCTGAAGAGATCGACCGGGAAATTCCAGGGGACGATCGCGACCACGACCCCGAGCGGCTGCCGGATCACGAGGCTGCGCATCTGCGGCGACGACGTGGGACGCCACTCGTCGGTGCGATGCCTGGCGAGCTCGGCATAGTAGGTGAAGACGTCCGCGGTGAAGGCGAGCTCCTTGCGGCTGTCCGGCAGCGGTTTGCCCTGCTCGCGCGTCAGCGCGATGGCGATCGGCTCGAGGCGCTCGCGCAGCAAGTCGGCGCCGCGTGCCAGGATGCTGGCGCGCTGCGCGACCGGCGTCCTCGACCAGCCGCTGAAGGCCTGGGTCGCCGCGGTGAGCGCGCGGTCGGCGTCGCGGCTGTCTCCGAACGCGGTGTCACCCACGATTTCGCCGGTTGCCGGATCGACGATCTCGCGGCGTTCGCCGCTGACGGCTTCCACCCATCGGCCACCGATCAGGAAGTCCGCGCGGAGTCGGGGTAGCGTCGCCTCCACTGCGGCGCTCATCGCGAGGCGATCCGGCGCCAGAGCTCGGCATAGCCGGCGTCGTTCTGGGCGCGTGCCGACCCCTCGCGCGGGAGGTTGAGATTGACCTCGACGTGCGGTGGCGTTCCGCGCTCCACCAGGATGCGCGCCGTCTCCGCGATCATCGCGTCGACCACCGTCATCACCAGCATCGAGGAGACCGCGGCCACGGGGTCATCCAGTCCGTCGAGCCGCACGCAGGCGTCACCGAGTGGCGCCCCGGTGTCGATCACGACGTCGGCGACCTCGTAGAGCTTCTTGCCCGAGGAGTGCCGCGAGGCGGTCACTTCGGAGTGTGGACGCGACGTCACGCCAACCAGCGCCATGCCTTTCTCCTTGGCCATCAGCGCCATATCGAGGACGACCGGATTGATGCCGGAATGGCTGAAGAGGACCAGCGTGTCGGCGGGATCCAGGCGATGTCCCTCCAGGATCGCCCGGCCGTATCCCTCCTGGCGGTGCAGGAATCGGTACTGCGGAACACCCATGTCGCCGTAGACGTGGTGGAGGAGCGTGATCGGCAGCTCGGCGATCGGATGGAATCCGACGAGGCTGCCGCTGCGCGGAAACGCTTCCAGCGCGGGAAAACTGCCGTGGCCGGTCCCGAACAGGTGCACCAGCTTGCCCGCCCCGATGCTCTTCGCACAGTGATCGGCGGCCTTCCCAATCGCCGCCTGCTGCGTCTCCTGCAACTGCTCGAGCAATCCCTTCGAAACCCGGAAATATTCGATCATGCCGTCGCCGTCCTTCGCTCCCCCGGGTCGGGGATCGCGATCAGGGCGCGCAGCGCCGCGTCCACCAGCTGCGCCTCGCCCGCGTGCCGCGACTCGTCATCGAGCAGCGCCCGTCCCGGTCCGTCGACGCTGACCAGGCAGAGCGATCCGGCCCGGACCCCGAGCAGCGAGGCGACGACGAAGAGCGTCGCGGTCTCCATGTCCGCCGCCAGCACACCGACCTTGCGAAATTCCTCGTGGCGCCGCCTCACCGACTCGCTGCGCGCGTCCGACGGCGCCAGCATCTCGGTGTAGAAGCCGTCGGCGGTGGCGAGGATGCCGACGGTATGCGGCAGGCGGCTTTTGTCGAGGACGTCGGTGACCGCATTGACGGCGAGTGGGTCGGCGGCCGCCGGGTAGCCGAGCGGCGCGCCCGCAGCACGACGCGCACCCCGATCACGGCCAGCTCCTCGAGCAACACGGCGGCAATCGGTGCGCCCATGCCGAAGGCCGCGATCGTCACAGGGACGCCGTCGAAGGTGCCGCCCACGGTGCGAAGCCCGCGCTTATCGCTCAACACCCTGGCCCCCTGAAGTCGCTCGCCGAACATATCGACGCGAGCGCGATCGCCGACCAGGATGCAGCGTGGGGCGACGTCGCCCTCCTTGAGGCCGAGGTACCAGGCCCCGGCCGGAGCCGGTCGCGTCTTGGCGCTGATCACGATGTTTCCCTCCTGACTTGAGTGGTCACGGCCGTGCCGGCCCGACGCTGAAGAAAGGTCGAGGCGAACGCGGTGGCCCGTTCGGCAGCCTGGGGCGGCGATTGACCGCGGATCGTCGCCGAAAGGAAAGCCGCGAAGAAGGCATCGCCAACGCCGGTGGGGTCCTCGACATCGATGGGGTTGGCGGGGATCACCGTGTCGCCCTCGGGCCAGATCACGCGGCAACCCGCCCGGCCGTCGGTCATGACGAGTACGGCGCCGGTCGCTCGGTGCAACGCGTTGAGCTGTGTCGTGACGGCGGCGTCCTCCGGCACCTCGAGCGCCTCGGCCAGGAAGGCGAGCTCGTCGCGGTTGAAGCACACCAGCTGCGCATCCTGGATGATGCGGCGCCGCAACCCGATCGGGTAGTGACTCGGATCGCCCTTGACGTTCCAGGCGACCGAGGTCTGCTGGCCCCGGGCATCGAGCAACTCCTCCGTCATCCCGGCCGGGCCGGCGGTCAGCACCAGCCAGCGCGCGTGATCGAGGCGGTCGCGACCGGATGCCGGCAGGCGAAGGCTGCCCGACCCACTCGGATGATGCAGGCAGGTCGCGCTGCCATTGCCGTCATAGAGCATCAGCGCCCGCGCCGACGACTGTCCGGTCGCGACCTCGACGCCGGCGATATCGACGCCGCCCGCTCGCAGGTGAGCCAGGTAGGCGCGCCCGTGGCCGTCATCGCCGAGCCAGCTCACCAGCGCGACCCGGTGGCCGAGTTCGGCCAGCGCGAGCGCGACGCCGGGCGCGCAGCCGCCGAAGCGGCCCTCGGGTTCGACCGCGCCCAGCAACTTCGAGGTCCGTCCCGGCGAGGGCGGCACACTGACCTGCCAGGCGAAGGTGATCGCGGCGTCACCCGCGACGACCGCGTCCAACTCAGTCATGGGGCCCCTCGTTGCGCAACCAGCCGACGGCGACGTCGAGATCGACGACCTCGCCGATGTAACGCTGGATGTCCTCCAGCGACGCCTCGTGGAGGTGGGGACGGTTCGAGCTCACCGAACCTCGGGCGATGGTCGGCCGGAAGCCATAGGCGAACGCGTCCTGGACGCTCGCCCGGATGCAGACGTTGGTCTTGACGCCGGCGATGATCACCCGTTCAACGCCCTGCTCCTGTAGCAGAAGTGCGAGGTCGGTGGCGAAGAAGGCGGAAAAGCGGCGCTTGTGAATCACGACCTCACCCGGCTGCTCTTCGAATCCCGGGTACGGCTCCTGATCGCGGTCACCGAGATAGCTGTGTTCCGGCAGCTTTGGCCGCTCGTAGTCCTGGAAACCTCGACGGTGCGCTTCCCGAGCATGGACGACCAGGCGTCCTCCGGCGCGAGCCGCATCGAGCAGCCGGTGCAGGGGATCGAGGTTCTCGAGCGCACCGGGGTAGTGGAAGGGACCGTCGGTGTCGAAGAACGAGCGGTTGACGTCGACCAGGAGCAGGGCGAGGCGATGGCGGGGATTGATGGCCGGACGGGCGACCACTAGCGCACCACCGCGGTCCGCATCGAGGCGGCAGCCGCACGGCCGCGCTCGCGTAGCCGGCGCTCGCGCCGCACCGCGACCAGCGTCAGGCTGATCACGACCACCAGGTAGGGCAGCATCTGGACCAGCTGCGACGGGATCCCCGAGCTGCCCAGGCGGAAGCCGGCCGCCTCGAACACGCCGAAGATGACCGCGCCCAGCGCCGTCAGGCCCGGCCTGGCGTCCCCGAAATAGAAGGCGGCCAGCGCGATGAAGCCGCGGCCACCCGTCATCGTCTTGTTGAACAGGGTCACCACCCCCAACGACAGCTGCGCGCCGGCGAGCCCGGCGAAGGCGCCCGCCAGCACCGTTGAAAAGTCTCGCAGCCGCAGCGTCGGCACGCCCGCCGCGCGCGCCGCCTCCTCGTTGGCGCCGGTCGCCCGCAGCTGGATGCCGAGCGGCGTCCGGTAGAGGAAGAGGGAGACGAGCGGGACGCTCAACCAGCTCAGGTAGGTCACGACGTCGTGGCCCGAGACGATGGGTCCAAGGCCGGGGATCTGGTCGATCAGCGGGATCTGCAGCTTGGGGAGGCCGACGAGGCCGGGCGGTAGCAAGGTCCCCTCAATCCTGAACACGGTCGGAAGCAGGTAGCCGAAGAACCCGAGGACGAGGAGGTTGAGCCCCAGGCCGGCCACGATTTCGTTGGCACCGAGTCGTGTGATCGACCAGGAGAACAGCAGGCCGAGCAGCGCGCCGCTCGCGATCGCCGCCAGCAGACCGAGGAAAGGGTTGCCGGTCTGGGCGCTGACGATCACGGCGGCAAAGGCGCCCACCAGCATCATCGGCTCCAGGCCGATGTTGACGATCCCGCCCTGCCGGTTGATGAGACCGCCCATCGATGCCAGGAGGATCGAGGTCGTGGAGGGCGCCGCCGCCGCCAGCACGCTGAGGATCGCGTCAGGCATGGCGCAGCCACCGCTTCACGAAGGGCAGACGGCTGAGCTCGATGACCGCAAAGATCATCACCGTGCCCTGCAGGATGTTGATCAGGTCGAGCGGGATGTCGCTGAACAGCTGGATCATGGCGCCGCCGCTGCTCAGGGCTCCAAAGAACAGCGCCGCCAGGACGATTCCGACCGGATGGCCTCGGCCCAGCAGCGCCACGGCGATCCCGGTGAATCCGTAGCCCGGCGAGAAATGATCGATGAAGCGGTAGTTGACGCCCAGGATCTGGAAGCCGCCGGCGACGCCGCCAAGGATTCCCGAGATCACGAACGCGATCAGGACGGCGCCGGCCAGGTCGATGCCAACCGCCCGTGCGAATCGCGGGTTGAGTCCCACCATCCGCAGCTCGTACCCCAACCGGGTCCGATCGAAAAAGTAGGCATAGAGCAGCGTGACCAGCAGCGCCGCGACGAAGGCGATCGTGAGCTGGCTTGGCGGCAGCAGCGAGCTGAGCCGGGCTTGCTTGGCGATCAGCGGGCTCATCGAGTTGGCGATGTCCGGCGCCAGGAAGTAGTAGTTGACCAGCCAGCTGGTCAACAGGATGGCGACGTAGTTGAGCATCAAGGTGGTGACCACCTCATCGACGCGCCAGCCCCAGGCGGCGGCGAAGGCGCCGACATACAGCGATCCCTCGACGCCGACGTTGAAGATCCCCGATCGAAACGCGACGGCGGTGGCGAGGCCCGTGAGCAGCACCGGCGTCGCTGCCACCAGCGTATTGGCGATCTGGGATGTGCCGCCGAGCGATTGCTGGGCGAGCAGCCAGTAGGTGCCGATGGCATCGCGCCCGGAGGCGAAGAGGACGACCGCGCCGACGAGCAGCGCGATCAGGAATGGTCCGGCCAGTTGCACAGGGCGGAGGAGTCGCAGCGCGCGGGGCGGCGCGATCGTCTCCTGGCCGGCGACCGGGATCCCGGTTTCGGCGATCATGGCTCAGGCGGCGCCGGTCATCAGCAGACCGAGCCGCTCGGGGGTCGCCTGGGCGGCGGGGAGATCGGCGACGATCCGTCCCTCGAAGATGACGAGCAGGCGATCCGAGAGTTCAATCAGTTCCGACAGCTCTTCAGAAATGAGCAGGGTCGCCGCGCCGGCCGCGCGCGCCTGCGTCAGCTGCTCGTGAATGAAGGCGATGCCTCGCACGTCGACGCCACGGGTGGGGTGGGACGCGAGCAGCAGCCGAGGTGTCTTACGAATTTCGCGGCCAACGACCAGGCGCTGCAGGTTGCCGCCGGAGAGGGAACGGGCGGGGCTGTTTGGTGCCGCACCCCGGACATTGAAGCGAGCAAGGACCGAGCGGGCGAAGGCGGCGATCGCCGAGATGCGCAGGCGGCCGCCGCGGGCGAGTTCGGGGTCGTAGCGTGCCAGCGGAAACACGTTCTCGGCGAGCGTGGCGGGGAGGCAGGCGCCTTCGCCATCGCGGTCTTCCGAGATGAAGGCGATGCCTCGCTTGCGCCGGTTCCAGACCGACGTCCCCGCCACCGGCCGGCCGTGCAGGCGGATGTTTCCGGCGACCGGATGGCGCAGGCCTAGCAATGCCTCGACCAGCTCCCGCTGGCCGCTGCCCTCGATGCCGGCGACGCCGACGATCTCGCCGGCGTGGACGGTGAAGGTGGCCTCGCGCAGGCTGAGGCTGCCGAGGTCGTCGCACACGCTCAGGCCCTCGACGTCGATGACGGCGTCCCCGCGCTCCGCCGCCTCCTGTAATTGCGGGCGTTCGAACTGCTCGCCCACGATGAGGGAGGCCAGCGCCTGCGGATCACTCCCTTTGGTCGGTACGGTGGTGATGATGCGTCCGCGGCGCATGACGGTCACGTGCTCCGCGAGGGCGAAGACCTCGCGGAGCTTGTGCGTGATGAAGATGATGGTGCGACCCTGGCCGGCGAGACGCCGCAGCACGCGGAAGAGGTCGTCGGCTTCCTGCGGCGTGAGCACGCTGGTCGGCTCGTCGAAGATCAAGACGTCGGCCTTGCGGTAGAGCAGCCGCATGATTTCGAGCCGCTGGCGAGCCCCGACGCTCAGATGGGCCACCGCCCGGTCCGAGCGCGGTCAGCGGCTCGACCAGCTGGAATCGCTGATGCACCATGCCGATCCCGTGCTGGATCGCCTGGGCCGGCGAGGCGATCGTAATGCGCTGCCCATCTAACTCGATGCTGCCCGCGTCCGGCTCGACCAGGCCGTAGACGGCGCGCACCAGCGTGGTCTTTCCGGCGCCGTTTTCGCCGACGATCGCGTGGATCCCCCCGCGCGCAATTTCCAGGTCGATGCCATCGTTCGCCAGGATCGGTCCGTACGCTTTGCGCAGGCCGCGGATCCGAATCCGTGGAGCGCCACCGGAGGCGGCGGATGCCCCGTGCGTAGGGGCACCCGCCGGGAGGCCGGCTTGCGTCACGAAGTGAACCAGGGTGGATTGCCCTGCGTAATCGTGTTCCACACCTTGATCTGGCCGTTGATGATCTTCTGCTCGTCGGCATTGACGCGGTCGAGGTACTTGCTCGGAACGATGTTCTTGGTGAACTTCATGGGGCTGAGGCCGACCGCGCCTTCTTTCAAACCGAGATTGACCGTGTCTCCGCCTTTGAGTTTGCCGCAGACGAGCCGGTTGATGGAGTCATAGACGGCAAAGTCGGTCCGCTTGATCATGCTGGTCAGCACGTGGCCGGGCGCGATCGCGTCCTGGTCCGAATCGACGCCGATCGCGTACTTGTTGGCCGACTGTGCCGCTTGAATGACGCCGGTCCCGGTGCCGCCGGCGACCTGGTAGACGACGTTGGCGCCCTGCTGGAACATGGCGTCGGCGAGTTGCTTCCCCTTGGCGGGGTCGCCGAACCCGTTGGAATAGTTCACCAGCACTTTCAGGTTCGGATCGATCTCATGGGCGCCCTGGACATAGCCGACGAGGAACTTATCGATACCGACCGCCTTGACCCCGCCGATCACTCCGATCGTCTTGCTGGGCGTGATCCCGGGAACGGTCGAGTCCTGGGTGACCTGGGCGGCCAGCACGCCGGCGAGGTAGGAGCCATCCTGCTCATTGAACAGATACCCCGTGTCGTTGGGTGCTACCGAGGTGAAGTTCGGCGTCATCCACTGGGTGTTGGGGAATTGCGGGGCGACCGCCTTGACGGCGTCATAGGTGCTGAATTCCAGGTCGATCACGAGGTCGAAGCTCGCCTGGCCTGCCTGCTGGACGATGGCCTGGCCCTGCGACACGATGTCGGCCGATTGGATCACGCGCCCGACGATCGGAAAGTCGCCCTTGGCCTTCTGGAACCCGGAATAAGCGAGGTCGTTATAGGACTGGTCGCCGAGTCCGCCCTGCGCGATGATCAGCGCCACCTTATAGTTCTTCCCGCCCTGCGGTGTGCAGAGGGGCTTGAAGCTGGGACCCGCATTCCCGGACGTGTTCGCGCTGACGGACGATGCGGTGTTCCCGGTCGATGAACCACCGCAGCTCGCCAGGATCAAGGCCACCACCGGTAGGATCGCCGACCACTGAAATCGATGGGCTCGCGTCATCGTCTGGCTACCTCCTCCTCCCGCGCATGAGTGACCAGTCCCCCCAGACCAGCAGCCGCGGGATGCCGTTCCAGGTACGCGATGAACGTGTACCGGTCGCCGAGCAACACCGTTCGCACCACCTCCATCAAGCGATCACTGTCATAGCGGGTGAGTCGCAACACGTCCATCACCGGGGTGCCGGCTTTCACGCCCAGGAACCTGGCCTCGGCTCGATCCGCGGTCCGCGCTCGCAGATACTCCTCCGCCCACCGAATGCGGACACCGGCGGCCTCCAGTTGGCGGTAGAGCGATAGCGACGGGTCGGCCCGAAGTGACGCTTCGGTGAAGCCGGCACGCTCGACGATCTCCTGTGGGAGGTACGCGATGAGGATGCCGATGGGAATGTCGTTGGCACAACGCACCCGGGTGATCCGCACGAGCGGCGTGTTTGCCGGAAAGAAGTGCGCATCGCGGTCTCGCGAGCGATTGACTGCTCGGTACTCGGCAAGGCGGCTGGTCGGTCGCATGCCCCGAGCCCGGACCTGCTCGGAGAAACCCGTCAGCTGCGGGAGCGAGAGTTCCATCGTCGGAATGGCGAGGAAGGTGCCGCGTCCCTGATGACGCTCCACGATTCGGCGGCGCTCGAGCTGCCCCAGGGCTTGTCGCACGGTCGCGCGGCTGACCCCGAAGAGGGTCTGGAGTTCCTGCTCGGCGGGGAGGGCATCGCCGGGCGCGAGCCGCCGCTCTTTGATGAGCGCCTCGACGGCTTCCTCTACGGCCGCGTAGAGGGCCAGGCCGGGTCGACGATCAAGCGCCGGACGCTGCAAGGACATCCCCTTCCTTACCGTCACGCGCCGCACTCAGCCCCCGCAAACACCACGAAAGGACCGGTTGTCCGGACAACCGGACTCTAGCACAAGCAGGGGCGGGAGGAAAAGATCCGGTATGAGCGGATCTCGATCTGATCGGGCGTTCAGGAGCATCCTGATAATCGGTTGAATGAGTGACGACTTCCGGGTGCGGGGACATCTGAGTTGGCGGACCGTCGACCTTCGCTTGCGAGCGATGCGCGAGATCTGGGTCGCCATGACACGTCCGGACGGTCGTCCGCATGCCGTGCCCGTCTGGTTCTGGTGGAGTGGCGCCAGCCTCTACTTCACGGCGCGCGCCGGCACATTAAAGCCGCGGAGTCTCGCTGCCGCACCATCGATCGTGGTCCACAACGGCGACGGTGTCGATCCGATCATCATTGCGGGCACGGCCACTGTAGTGACGCAGCCCGATGAACTGGACCGCGTCAGCGCTGCGTACGGTGAGAAATACGTGGATCCGGCGACCGGCAACCGGGCATCGGTGGATCCAAACGTTGAAGTCGTCCTCCGGGTTCGGGTCAAACGTGTCCAGGCGTGGGCGTACGCCAACGCCGCGACGCAGACGGTCTGGGAGTTCGGGTAGCCCTAGGTCGAACGAAGCGCGTCGGTGGGGGCGAGCCGCTGAAAGCGGCCGGCGTGGATGCGGTGGTCGGCTCGGTGCGGGCTGCCGCCCGTGGAGAAAGCGTGCTCGATCCCAGCGTCGCCGCCAAGTTGCTGCACGAGATGCGCCGGCGCCGCGACCGCGACCCCGTGGATCAACTCTCACCCCGCGAGGTCGACGTCCTTACCGCGCTCGCCCGCGGGCGCGCCAACAAAGAAATCGACCAGGACCTGTCGATCGGGGAGGAGACGGTCAAGACGCACGTGTCGAACATCCTCTCGAAGCTTCACCTCGCGAATCGGACACAGGCTGCCATTTACGGGCTACAGCAGCGGCTGGTTCCTCTCGACGACGCCCTCGAGTAGCCCTTACGAGGGAAGCAGTCCAGCGCCGGCTTCGCAG
Organism: Chloroflexota bacterium; assembly: GCA_005889395.1. Classification (GTDB taxonomy): domain Bacteria; phylum Chloroflexota; class Dormibacteria; order CF-121; family CF-121; genus CF-13. The sequence continues at coordinate 190 of VBFX01000068.1, read as the reverse complement.
CCTCCGACCAGCGTGATCGGCAGCAGCAGGATCGCGGCGATGGACCAGATAGGTGGACCGTGCTGTGCGGGATCAGGGGCTCGAATCATCGCCGCGACGATCACCGTCCCTAGCAGCCAGCCGTAAAGCAAGAAGCCGAAGAAGAGGGAAGCCGTTGCGCCCGCGTCTCTCCCGGCCGGACCGAAGATGA
>VBFX01000205.1 GCA_005889395.1 Chloroflexota bacterium | reverse complement strand
GAGTAGTAGCTTTCCGGCGACTCGCGGGGAACGGCGGTCGGACAAACCACCACTTCGGCGCCGTAGGCGCGCAGCAGCGCAATCTTCTCCGGCGACTGCTTGTCCGCCATCACGAAGATCATCCGGTAACCCTTGAGCGCCGCCGCGATGGCGAGCGCGTGGCCGGTGTTCCCGGAGGTCGGTTCGACGATCGTGCCACCCGGCTTCAGCAGACCGCGACGCTCGGCATCCTCGATCATGCGGAGCCCAATCCGATCCTTGACACTGCCGCCGGGATTGAGCGTCTCCACCTTCGCCAGGATGGTGGGACGGAGCCCGGCAGTGATGCGCTGGAGCCGCACCAGCGGCGTGTGCCCGACGGCCTCCAGGATGCTGCCCAGGACCTGCACTGGGCCCCATTGTATGCGTAGAATCGGCCTCAGTTCAGACGAGGGAGGGAACCTTGCCGGTATCGGTGGCCAATTCGCAAGTGGTCTACGACGCCATGAAGGGCGTCGGCATCACGCTGCTGAGCGCGCTCCCGGAGACCTGGCTGGTACATCTGATCCGGATGGCCGATGAGGACCCGGCGATGACGCTGGTTCGGCTCGCCAAGGAGGAGGAGGGGGTCGGCGTTTCCGCCGGGGCGCATTTTGCGGGGGCCAGGTCGGCGATGCTGCTGCAGAACCACGGCTTCCTGCAAGCCATCAACGGTATCGTCGGGGTGTCACTCCTCTACAAGATCCCGCTCCTGATGCTGATCACGGATCGTGGCAGCTTCGGCGAGAAGGATCCCTGGCAGACGGAAGGCGGCAAGTACACCCGGCCGGTGCTCGATGCGCTGCACATTGCGCATGACGACTTGCGACGACCCGACGAGGTGCAGCCAAAGATCGCCCACGCGATGACGCTGGCCCAGGCCTCGTTATCGCCCGTAGCCCTGCTCCTCCAACGCGACCTGATGTGGGAAGAACCGAATTGAAACGCCTCGATTGCCTCAAAGCCATCTACCCGCGGCTCGAAGGCTGCGCCGTCGTCACCATCATGGGCGCCGTCGCCGCCGAGCTCTACTCCCTTGGGCACCGCCCCAACTTCTTTTACCTCGAGCACGCCATGGGTCTCGCCTCCTCGATCGGCCTCGGTATCGCGCTCGCCCAGCCGAAGCGCAAAGTGGTGGTGATCGACGGCGACGGCTCGGTGCTGATGAACCTCGGCGGGCTGACGACGCTGGCGCGCTCCCGGCCGAACAACCTGGTTCACCTCATCTTCGACAACGAAACCCTCCTCTCCGTCGGCGGCGGCGCCCCGGGTGGCCACAAGTGGTTCACGACCGCGACCGCCACCGGCACCGACCTTGCCGGGATCGCCAGTGCAGCCGGTTTTCCCCGGGCGCAGATGGTGCGGGAGCTGGGGGATTTCGAGGAGGCGGCGCTCGACGCCATCAACGGGGACCAACTGAGCTGCATCGTCGCCAAGGTCGATGCCGAGATGCCGAAGAGCTTCTTGATCGACGTCCACATGCTCGAGAACCGCTTCGAGTTTCCGCGGGCGCTGCAAACAAAGGGAGGAGTGATTTGAGCACGAGAGTCGACAGTCTAGCGTCCTTCGTCGAGGCCCTCACCTCCGGTTCGATCGACGTCATCGACCTGACCCAACCGCTTTCGGAGCGGACGCCGATGATCCAGCTTCCCCCGCCCTTCGCCAACACCCCGAACTGGAAGACGCACGAGATCAGCCGCTACGACGAGAAAGGCCCGGCCTGGTACTGGAACTGGTTCGAAGGCGGCGAACATGCCGGCACCCACTTCGACGCTCCGATCCACTGGGTCACGGGTAAGGATAAGGACGATGTCTCGCAGGTTCCGGTCAGGCGGCTGATCGGCCCCGCCGTCGTGATCGACAAGTCGAAGGAGGCACAGGCCAATCCGGACTACCTCCTGACCCTGAATGACATCCGCGCTTTCGAGCGAGAGCACGGTCCATCACCGAAGGGGTCCTGGTTGCTCTATCGCACCGGCTGGGATGCACGCGCCAATGACCAGAAAGCCTTCCTGAATGCGAACGAGACCGGACCGCATACGCCAGGCATCGACATCGAGCTGGCCCAATGGTTTGGGCGCGAGAGCCCCTTTAACGGTGTCGGCGTGGAGACGGTTGGCACCGACGCGGGCGCGGCCCATTCTTTCAACCCACCATTTCCCTGCCACCAGTTCCTGCTGGGCGCCAACAAGTACGGACTGACACAGCTCGCTAACCTGTCCAAGCTCCCACCGACGGGCGCGGTCCTGGTGGTCGCGCCACTGAAGCTGGTGAAAGGCTCGGGCAGTCCCTGCCGGGCGCTGGCACTGGTTCAGCGATAGGCACGCCCCGGGGACTCGAGCTCCGGCCGATCCACACGGAGGAGCAGCGAGCCTACACGACGCTGATGCGGCGTGCCTTCGGCGCGTCGTTGCCAACGGACGAGGAGCTGGCCATCTCCCGGGAGATCACCGAGTTCGACCGAACCCTGGCCGTTTTCGAGGGCAAGGAGATGGTCGCCACCGCGGGCATCTTCTCCTACGAGATGACGGTGCCGGGCGGCACGTTGCCGTGCGGCGGCGTCACCCGGGTCAGCGTGGTTACGACGCACCGTCGGCGCGGGCTGCTGACCGCGATGATGCGGCGCCAGCTCGATGACATGCAGGAGCGGGGCGAGCCGCTGGCGGCCCTCTATGCCTCGGAGGCGCCCATCTACGGGCGTTTCGGGTACGGACTGAGCACCTACCAGGCCGCGGTGGATATCGATCGCTCGCACGGAGCTTTTGCCAATAAGATCCCCGCGGGCGGGCGTCTTTCGATGGTCGATGTCCCCACTGGCGTTCGCGAGTTCACCCGCGTCTGGGACCAGGCGCGGCGCAGCCAGCCGGGCATGGTCGCACTGGATGAGCGGTGGATGCGCAACCAGCTGGCTGACCTCGAGCCCTTACGGGAAGGCGCGAGCCCGCACTACCGCGTGCTGCACCAGACCGACGGAAACCCAACGGGCTTTGCGATTTACCGCCTCAAACTGGATTGGGATGCGTCCGGACCGAATGGAACGCTGCGACTCGAGATGCTGGTCGCGGCAACGGCCGAGGCCTACGCGGCGCTCTGGCGTCACGTGCTGGATGTGGACCTGATGGCGCGGGTCACCGCGGAGATGCGTCCGGTGGACGAGCCTCTGCGGTTCCTGTTGGCTGACTCGCGTCAACCGAAAACCAGGATCGAAGATGGCGTCAGGACCCGTTCTGTCCATGGAACAACGGGCAGCACAGGCTGATTGGCGGGCCGGGAGGCGCCGAGTGCACGTCCACCAGCGAAGCGCCTGACCTCGGGCTGGATGCCGCCGATCTGGCGGCGCTCTACCTTGGCGGCAACCGGTTTGGCACCTTGTTCGAAGCCGGGCGCGTTGAGGAGCTGCGTCCGGGAGCCGTCGCCCGTGCCGACGCGATGTTCGCGACGGACCGGGCGCCCTGGTGTCCCAGCCACTTCTAGACCTCGCCGAGGCGGGATAATCGCTGCGTGAACCGCGAGACCTGCCTGTCCTTCGATCGGCAGGACCCGCTCGCTTCCGTCCGGGACGAGTTCGTCCTGCCCGAGGGCGTGATCTACCTCGATGGCAACTCGCTCGGCGCCCTCCCCCGCCAGACCTTGCCCCGTATGACGCAGGTGATCGGCGAGGAATGGGGCAGCGGGCTCATCCGTAGCTGGAATGCGGCCCACTGGATCGAGGCGCCGGCCCGTATCGGGGACAAGATCGCGCGATTGATCGGCGCCCAGGCCGGCGAGGTGATCGTCGCCGACAGCACCTCGGTCAATCTGTTCAAGCTGCTGGCCGAGGCGCTGCGCGTTCAGCCGGAACGCCATTTCATCCTGACCGAGGCCTCGAATTTCCCAACCGACCTTTATGTCGCGCAGGGACTCATCGAACTGCTGGGTGGCAATCACGCCCTGCGCGTCATCGAGCGCGCCGACATCGAGCGATCGCTTGACGGCAGCGTCGCGGTGCTGATGCTGACCCACGTCGACTACGCGAGCGGCGAGATCCACGACATGCGAGGCCTCACGGCGGCCGCCCAAAAATTCGGCGCGCTGGTGCTCTGGGATCTTTCGCACAGCGCCGGTGCGGTGCCTGTCGATCTGAATGCCGCCCAGGTCGACCTCGCTGTGGGCTGCGGCTACAAGTATTTGAACGGCGGCCCAGGGGCACCCGCGTACCTCTTCGTCGCCAAAGGCCTGCAGGGGGCAATCCAGTCACCTCTCTCCGGCTGGATGGGACACACCGCGCCCTTCGCCTTCGAACCGGAATACCGGCCGGCTTCAGGGATCACCCGCCAACTCGCCGGCTCGCCGCCTATCCTCAGCATGCTGGCCCTCGAGGTCGCGATCGACCTCTGGCTCCGCGTCGACCAGCAGGAGGCCCGGCGCAAATCGATGGCGCTTGGGGACCTCTTCATCAAGCTGGTCGATGAAACTTGCCATGATCTCGGCGTCGAGGTGGCATCGCCACGCGAAGCCCGGCTACGCGGCTCGCAGGTCTCCTTGCGTCACACCGAGGGGTACCGCGTAATGCGAGCACTGATCGACCGCGGCGTGATCGGTGATTTCCGGGCGCCGGACATCTTGCGTTTCGGCTTTTCGGCGCTTTACACCCGCTACGTCGACGTCTTCGACGCGGTGCGCCGCCTGCGCGAGGTGCTGACCTCGCGCGCCTGGAATCGGCCCGAGTACGCGAACCGCCTCCCCGTGACGTGATGACGAACAATCAGGGCGACCGGCTGCTACGCGGCTACTTGAGCAGCCGGCTGCTCCTCGTGGTGATCGGCATCATCACCCCGATCGGCATTCTCGTCGTCAATGGCGCGGCCTTCGTGATGCGAAACCTCGCACAGTTCCGGATTGGCATCGCGGTCTGCGCGCTGATCAGCTCGCTGGTCCTCAATGGACTGACCGCCTCGTGGCTCCTCCGGCTGGCCGCGCGGCGATCGATCGCGATCTATGTACAGCACCAGGAGTGGGCGACGATCATCGCGACGATCGTTCCCCGATACCCTGGCGGTGGTGACCTCATTGCTCGCGCTGCTGGTGCCCCTCGGCATTACGTATTTCACCCGCCTGTTCGCGAACGGTCGCTAGCACCAAAAGGCCGAACATCCCTCAGCGCTAGCGGGAAAGTCTGCGGGCGAAGTCGAGCACTCTGTTGAAATCGTCCGCGCTGAGCTGCCGGGCACGGGAGACGAGTTCCGGCATACCCTCCGGAGAGGAGTCCGGAGGAGCAGGCTGCAACGGGTAGACACGGGCCAACGCTCGCCGCCCAGGGGTCGGCAGGCGCCGACGGCTCACCGCGGTTGCGTTCCTGACGAGACCGCGCTCCAGTAGCCGCTCCGCCCGTTCGAGGAGCTCGGATTGCCTCAGTCCGAGCGCCTGGGCAACCGAGAGCAACGCTTCTGTCGATGCCCGCTTTTTGCCTTTCTCGATCTCGGACAGGTAGGGATACGAAAGACCGGAAAGCCGGGCGAGCTCCTTTCGTTCGAGCCCCTGCTCGGCTCGGGCAACCTTGATCGCCTGACCCAGGGCCCGGTAAAAATCTCGATTCCACTTCGAGCTGGCGAACGCCGGTTCGCGCGATGCCACTGCATACGATTCTGTACTGGTCCGCAATATGCCTGCAACCACCATAAATATGCTCTGAGCGTATATGTTATGCTGTCAGTTCAGAGAGCGCAACCACCCAGCGAGGAGGGTTTGAAGATGGCAACTGGCTCCGCTGTCGACCTCGTTCGCGCATGCCTCGAACACGAACCACCGCATGGGCTTCGGGTCGGGCCTCCGCAAATCAGTGGGACGCTCAGCTTATTCCCCATCTTTCGCGATGCGGCCGGACTTGACTACGTCACGCTGGCGGAGGCGCAAGAGGCGAAGACGGTCGAGATCAGCGAGTTGGACGCGCGGGGCACGGTGTCTCGTCTCGTCGTGAAGAATGCCGGGGCGTCGCCGGTTCTCATCATCGACGGCGACATCTTGCTCGGGCTCAAACAGGACCGGGCGCTGAACACGACCATCCTGGTGCCCTCCCAGTCGACGCTCGAGATTCCGGTCTCTTGCATAGAGGCCGGACGCTGGCGTCCGAAGTCCGCCACGGCGCACCGGGGCGATTTTTCACTGTCGCCAGGGGCCCGCGCTGCAGTGCTCAAATCCATGATCCTTCACGCCCGAACCTCCGGCAGGTTTGATTCGGATCAGAGGGCGATTTGGAACAAGATCGAGAAGTACTTCGGGACTCTCGGCGTGGCGTCGGGGACTCACGCCTATTCGGACATCGAGCGACAGCGGAGACCCCAGATCGAAGCGCGGCTAGCGCAGCTGAAGCCGGCCGACGGCCAGTCGGGTGTGCTAGCGGTGGTAGGTGGGAAGCCGGTATCCTTCGATCTCTTCGACAAAGCGTCCACGCTGTCCCGCTTCTGGCAGGGGCTGATTGGTAGCTGTATCACCGAATCGCTCGCCACTGCCCCTTCGGAGGCATCTGTTGATGTCGAGGCTGCGACCGGATGGATTCGTGGCCTCGGGGGAGGGAAGGCGTCGGTGCATCCCGCAGTCGGTATGGGCGTGGCGACGCTGATCACCGGGGCCGGCCACGATCTCAGTGCTCTGGTCGTGGAGGGCGTTCCCATTCACATCGCTGCAACCCAGGGTGAAAGAAGCGATAGCAGGAACCTGAGGGAGTCAGTGATGGATTAGAGCTGGGAGCGCACTTCCCAGAGTTCCGGGAAGAAGCGCTTGCCGAGGGTGGACTGGAGGTAGCGGACGCCGGTCGACCCGCCGGTGCCCGGCTTGTCGCCGATCTGCCGCTCCACCATCTCGACATGCCGCAGGCGCCAGAGGCGGAAGCCCTCGTCGTGGTCGAGCAGCGATTCGGCGAGCTCGAGGAGGTCCGCGTGGCGGCCGCCCTGGCGATAGAGGTCGCTGACGGTGATCCCACGGCGTTCGATCAAGGCGCTGAAGGCGTCGTGGAGCGACGGCTCATCCAGGCGCCGCTGCAGCCGCGCACGCGCATCCCCGTCCCGATCGAGCGTCTTGATATACCCGGCATCTTTCAAGCCCGACATGAACTCGATCTCGCGAAACTGGACGGACTGAAAACCGCTCGCGGGCGCCAGCTCCGAGCGGAAGGTCAAAAAGTCCTGGGGGGCCATCGTCTCGAGCACGGCGACCTGCTCCACCAGCAGGTCCTCGATCACCTTGACGCGGGCCAGCGAGTGCCGCGCCGCGCGCAACTCCTCGGCCTCGATGGCGCCGCGCACCGCCTCCAGCTCATGGATCAGCACCTTGAACCAGAGCTCGTAGACCTGATGGACCACGATGAAGAGCAGCTCATCGTGGGCCTGGGTCAGCCCCTGCTGCAGCTCGAGCAGCTGGGGGATGCGCAAGTAGGAGTCGTAGCTGAGCCGGCGGCCCGACGCGTCCTGGTAGCCCATCCCGCCGAGGCGGTACGGCGCGCCCTCTTGCTTCGGTTTTCCGGCCGTTGCCAAACTGGGTCCAGCTTAGTCCAGAAAAGTGTTACAACGAGTCCGAACAAAGGAGGGGATGCGTGCAGGAATCACCCTACTGGAACCCCCGCCACGAGACCATGCCGCGCGACCAGATCGAGGCGCTGCAGCTTCGCAAGCTCAAGAACCTGGTGGCATGGACGGAGGCCAGCGTTCCCTGGCAGGCGAAGCGGCTCAAGGCGGCCGGGGTCACCGCGGAATCTATTAAGACGCTGAAGGACCTTCAGCGGATTCCGATGATGACGCGCGACGAGTGGATGCAGGCGCAACTCGAGGACCCGCCCTTCGGCCCGCTGCTCGCCGCCCCCCAGGAGGCCGCGATCCGCTACCACCTTACCTCGGGGACGACGGGCCGGATCCCGCTGCAGGTCCTCGACAGCATGAAGGACTGGGAATGGATCG
>VBFX01000103.1 GCA_005889395.1 Chloroflexota bacterium | reverse complement strand
TGGCGAGAATCAGGTCGCGCGTCTCAGCGGCCAGCGATTCGATGGTGAGCAGGTTGCTGATCAGTGTGCGGCTGTCATCGATGGACAGGGGATCAAGGCGCATCTCGGTGAGGGCGTCGCCGTAGGTCTCGCGCGCGCCCGCGATGAGCCGCCAGCCGACTGCGGTGCGCTCCTGACGCGAACTCAGGATGAAGAGGATCGGCAGGCCGGCCACCGTCGGCAGCAGGGTGAGGAGCGAGTCGGTGGACGCGGGGTCGGCCCAGTGCAGGTCGTCGCACACCATTGCCACTGGGCCGGCCGAGGCGGCCGCGCGGACGATCTGGATGGCCGCCGCGTTGTAGCGCTTGATGGTCTCGACCTCGAGGTTGGAGATGCGGGCTCGCGTGTCGGGGCTGAGCTTCAGGGACAGCAGGTGGCCGAGGTAGGCGTAGTTCTCGCGCCAGTCCTCAGCGGCATTGGACTGCAGGAAGGATTCGAGCGCATGCGCCACCTGGGGCTCGTCCGTGGTCTCGGTCACGCCGATGAGGGAGCGGACGAGCTCCAGCAACAGGTGGTAGGGCATGGTCTCGCCGTACGAGAGGCAGCGGCCCTCGACCCAGCGTGGGGGATCGTCTTGGCCCTCGAGGGTCGTGCGGAGTTCGGCGAGCAGTCGGCTCTTCCCCATCCCAGGCTCGCCGAGGATGCAGGCGACGCGACCCTGCCCGGCTTTGACTATCTGGAACAGCTGCTCGAGCTGGCGGAGCTGCGAGTCGCGGCCGACCATCGGCGAGCTGACACCGGCGAGGCCGCGGCTGTGCACGGCGCCCTCTTTGAGGCTGGTGATCTCGTAGGCGCGGACGGTTGCCGATTTGCCCTTGAGCTCGAGCTGACCGACGTCGACGGCCTCGACGAGCTCGCTGACGAAGCGGTGGGTGGCCGCGGTGATGAGGACGCTGCCGGGGCGCGCGGCGGCCTGCATGCGGGCGGCCACGTTGACGGTGTCACCCATAGCGGTGTACTCGGAGGCGGTCTCGGTGCCAACGATGCCGACCACGACCGGGCCGGTGTTGATGCCAACTCTTACCCGAAGCTTGTCAGCCTCTGAAATGTGGTTGCTCGCGTCGAGCTCGTCGATGGCGCGAACTAGTTGGAGGCCGCAACGCACGGCGCGCTCGGGGTCGTCCTCGTGGGCGGTTGGGGCACCGAAGAAGGCGAGGACTCCATCGCCCATGAGGCGGGCAACGGTGCCGCCGTAGCGCTCGATGGTCCGGTTCATGCGCTGGAAAGCCTTGCCAACGAGGGTGGTCCAGTCCTCGGGATCGAGCCTCTCCGCGATTGAGGTCGACCCCGCAATGTCGGCAAACAGAACCGTGATCGGGCGGCGCTCGCTGACTCCGGCTCCTCGCGCTCGATCGTCAGCAGCTGAAATGGTCATCCCGGGGAAATGCTAAGGCCTACGCTGCAGTGAGTTCCGCAAGCCTGCGTCAAGCCTGGAACTCGATTGGGATGCCTATCGGCACCGACGGGTTGATCAGGACGATAGCCGCGTTGATACTTCTGGCCGGAACGAAGAGACCTTGAGCCTGATGGGTTACGAAGGTAGCGGGCGCAGCACGATCGGGCCATCGTTCAACGGCGTTCCAGCCTGTAAATGCAGGCAATGCCGGACCCTCGCCCAGGCGTAGAACGGCTGGTTGGATCGGCCCTTTCTTCTGGATCGCTTCTGGGTCCTTGTTCCGTAGAGGCACCAGGAGCTGGCTCGCCAGCAATGCTTTGTACATGGCGATTCGGGAAGTTGGAGTATCGCTGGCGGCGACTTCGTGGATGGCGCGGACTAAGTCGTGATTGGTTCGCTCGATTTTGAAAGGATAAGCGGTGACCCGCAACTGAACTGCCCTGGGTTTGATGGAGGCTCAGAGGGGTGTCCTGACTTCGATGGAGCCGGATTCTTGGACTCGGCGTCGAATTGGATCGACTTCTGCCGTCCTTCAGCAGGATGGCCCGCTCCAGCTAGTGGCCTGAGGCCCTCTAAAGGGATCCGAACCGGCAATCCTGCTGCTGGGCTTCCCAAACCTAACCTGAAAGCCGTTGAATTAGCCTCTTGCCATGTCTAATGTGCTCGAGCCTACCCCGAAGGAGTTCCGGGCGGTGATGGAACGTGTCCTTGACTTTTCGGAAACGGTACTCGCCCGGGGAGCGGGAGCACGCGCGTCCGACTCGTCCCGAATCGACGAGATGCTCACCCGGCTCGATGAGAAGGAGCCGGCCCGCGCCGATCTGGACGAGCTGCTGACGACCTTGGCCGCGGCGGCCGCCACAGGCAGCGACCACCTGCATCCGGGATTTCTCGCGTACGTTCCCATCGCCGGTGCGCCGGTCAGCGCCGTTGCAGACTACCTCGCTGCCCTCCTCAACCCGTACGTCGGTGTGCAGTGGGATTCCCCAGCGATGGTCCAGCTGGAGTGGAATGCGCTGCGTTGGATGTCACGGTTGTTTGGATATCCAGAACAGGCCCGCGGCGTCTTCACCTCCGGCGGCAGCCTGGCCAATTTCACCGCCGTCGTGACGGCGCGCCATGCTCGGCTTGGCAACAACTATGCCCAGGGCCGAATCTTCATGTCCGATCAGACCCACCACTCGATCGAGCGCGCCGCTCTCATCAGCGGTGTGAAACCGGAATGTATCGTCACGGTCCCCTCCGACGCCAATCTTCGGCTCGACGTCGGAGCCCTCGACGAGGCCCTCACTGACGCTGGGACGAGCGACGAACCGCCATTCCTCGTCATAGCAAATGCCGGAACGACGAACACCGGCGCCGTCGATCCGATTCAGGAAATCGTGGACCTTGCCCATCGCCACGGCGCCTGGGTCCATGTCGATGGCGCCTACGGCGGTGTCTTCGTGCTTACCCAGCACGGTCGGAGGATTCTGCAGGGAATCGACCAGGCCGACTCGATCACGCTTGACCCGCACAAAGGCTTCTTCCTCTCGATGGGTCTGGGCTGCGTGCTGGTCAAAGAGGGCGCCGCCATGCGCGCGGCGTACATGGCCGAAGCCGCCTATCTAAGCCCCGCCGACGATACGAGCTCCCTGCCGAACTTTGCTGACTATTCGCTCGAGCTGACGCGTCCCTTCCGGGGATTGCGGCTCTGGCTGGCGCTGAAGCTGTACGGCTGGGAGCCGTTCGCCCAAGCGCTCGAAACAAATCGGTCACTAGCTGTTCGGCTTCACCAGCACCTTAGTGAGGACCCGAGATTCGACGTTCCCTGGAAACCCGACTTGTCGACGGTGGCCTTCCGCCTGCGGGACCGCGACGATGCCGCCACGCTCCGGCTCATGAAGGCGATCAACCAGCGAGGCCGCGTGTTGCTTTCGTCGACCACGATCGGTGGCCGGTCGTACATCCGGGCTTGCTTCCTGAGCCACCGCTCGTCCGATGCGACGCTCGATAACTTGCTGGCCGATATCCGGGAATGCCTCGCGACGTGAGAGCACCTTCAGGCGCGCAAATACGCCAGGACGGCAAGGACGCGCCGATGATCCTCCTCGGTCGGCTCGAGTTCGAACTTCATGAAGATGCTACGCACATGACCTTCAACGGTCTGTCACTCAAGTGCAACGCCGAGCCGATCGCCGAGTTGGACCGGCGTTCCGCCATTAGCTTCAAGACCTCACGCTCTCGATCGGTGAGACCGGTGACCAGGTCTCGCCCCCGCCGGCTGACGCGACTCGTCGAACCGCGTCGGTGAACTCACCCACGTCGGACACGCGGTCCTTCAGCTGGTACCCGATCCGGCCCGCGCCGCGCTCGAGCAGCTTGAGCGCATGGGTCGTTTCGACGTATTGCGATAGGAGCAACACGGCGCCTGATGGCGCCGCCAGCAATGTGCTGTCGCTACGCTGCATCATCATCTGTAAATGCGGGAACTGCGAGATTGACCCGAGCTTTCCATTGGCGACTGCTACCGCACCGGTAAAGGTGATCAAGCCGAAGTCAGCCAGGGCCACTGGAAGCCCACCGCATAAATCGCTCGACCACTACTATTTCCCGTAGCCTCGCCGCCGCTTCCGCGGAATCGTCTTGACAGCAACCGTGAAAGCAACGCCGGTGGACACCGACGGACTTGGCAGCACAATCCAGCACCTGCGCGTCGCGGCTCGAATACACAACAACCCTTAGTGGACGCGCGCGGACGCAATAGTCTCTGAAGTCCTCGGACTTCAAAACCGCTGGTCGGCATCCTTGGCGATGTCGACGGACGGATCGTTCCCGTCGCGCCCCCGCCAATTCGAATCTGGCCAGGGATCTTAGACACCGCGGTCTTCACTCAGAGCTGTCGGGGGTTACAGGCGAACGGACATCCTGACGGCATAGCCAAGGAACGCTGGTCTGCGAGGTTACTCGCCGTTGAGCGGGAGACTGGGTCCGCGGCCCCGAGTACCAATCAGCCGGTCGAATTCACCTATCGCCTGCAAGGACTGGCCGCTTCAAACCCTGCGACCCAACGTCCTTCAAGAATGCGAGCACGCGTTGCGTGAGCAGTGCGGCCGCGCTGTCGTCATAGTCGGGAAGGCTACTGTCAGCGAACAGGTGGCGATCGCCAGGGTAGAGGAACAGCTCCGCGCCCTCGACAGTTTTTTCGAGCTCGCGGGCGGCGTCGAGGTCTCCTTCCAGCACCCATTCGTCCGCATCCATCATGTGGATCTGCAGTGGGACGCCGCGAGGCCAGGCGGCGCCGAACTCCGAGGTCGGGAAAGCGGCGTGAAACAGCAAGGCCCCCTTGGCGCCGGGACGCGTTTGAGCAAGCATCTGCGCCGGCATCACCCCAAGCGAGAACCCCGCATACACGACTTCGTTGGGCAAGCCCTCCACAGCACGTCCGCCCCGCTCGCCGAGCGTGTCGAAACCGACCTGTTTGGCGTGGGCGACGCCCTCGTCGAGCGTCGGGAAGGTTCGCCCGTCGTATAGGTCTGGGGCGTGGATGGTGTGCCCAGCTGCGCGTAGCTTGTCTGCAAAGGCGAAGAATCCAGCTGTCTGGCCCTGCGCGTGATGAAAGAGCACGACCGCGGCCATGAAAGTCGAATTCAATCTATCACGCTTGGTCCGGCACCCCCGCTCCGTTGGCGCCGACGAACTCCTCGAGTTCGTCGATCGCACGCTGAACCGCAGCCGTCATGCCGAATCCCTCTTCGAACAGCAGCTTCGCGACGTCGAGCCGCCGAGCGGACCGATCGAACCTCACATCGGCGGATCCGATGAGGCGGTCGCCGGACAGGATCGGTAACACGTAGTAACCTCGCTTGCGCTTCGCGGCCGGCACGTAGATCTCGATGCCGAAGTCGAAACCGAAGAACATCTTCGTCCTCGCCCGATCGGCAATGAGGTTATCGAACGGAGACAGCAGGACGGTCCGCCCGCGCCACGGTGCAGTTCCATAGTCGGCGTGGTCTCGGTGGAGGTAGAAACCGCGGCGACCCGCCACGGTCGCGGGCATGGCTTCGCCGCGGTCCACCAACCGCAGCAGCGAGCCTTCGAGATCGTCGTAGGCGCCGCGCGTGAAGTGGTCGTAAATCTGACGCGCGGTTGCCACGCCTAGGGCTCTCAATGAGAGGTCGACAGCACGGTCCGAGCGCGCCTTGGCGGGCAGTCTTTGGCGCGGCGTCGAGGCGGGAAACCAGCGTTTCGCAAGGTCCCACAAGCGCTGGCTGCCATCGCGCCCGACTACGGTGATCTCGCCCTCCACCCAGAGTCGCTCCAGCATCTGGTTGACATTGCGGCCGGCGGTCCAGCCGGTCGACCGCCAGCTCTTGATGGCCGTGTCCTCGAGATCGCGTGATCGTAACGGCCCACGCCGGCGGATGGCACTGAGGACCTCCTGCCGAAGGTCCGCATTGGCCTCCATCCATTCGGCCGCCCGAAACGCCCATTTATCGGTGCGCTTGGCGTACGGCCGCATCGTGGTCGCGAAGATCTGAAAGTCCTCGGTCAAGACAAGAGATGCGGCGTGTGCGAGGTAGTGAAACAGCCGGCGGTCCACGAAAACGAGCCGGTCCAGGATCGCGCGGTCGTACGGACCCAGGCGCGAGAATGGCACGAGATACTGGGTCGGCGCGCCGGCCACGGCGATGGAGTCGATCTGGATGACCCGGATGGAGCGGGCAATCTCCATCAGGCCTTCAGCGGTGGCCGGAGGCCGCGGGCCGGACAGGCGTTGGGCGCGGATGGCGATGCGTCGAGCGTCCTGAAGCGACAGGTTCACTGATTCCACCAGGCTCTGGAGATTAACCCACGAGGCGATGAGGGTCAGCTCGGCCAATGGGCGAAAAGCTGGAGCTGGAGACGGGGGTCTGTCGAATGACCGCAGTCGCAGGCAGCACGGCAGACTGACGAGCACCGGATGCGGAGCCGTCAAGCCTGGAGGGCCACTGAATCGATCCGACTATGCGTTCGTCTGCCCGGTCGGGGACGGGTCACGCCCAACACAGATAGCGAACGGATGGCTCGTTCGTCTTGGGTCGTCATCTTTCTCCTTGCTTCGATCCTGATGGGTCCCATCCAGTGCCCTGTTCGCTCGCGGGTTCCCAGGTCCTGACCGGCAAGGACAGCAGGCCCCGAAAGACCGGGATGGACTTCCATTCGAGGTGCTCACTCGCGAGTTCCAGGTACGAGCGTCGTGCCAGCAGAGAGTTGATCGCGATCTGAGATTCGGCTCGAGCGAGCGCCGCTCCCAGGCAAAAGTGGATACCGTGGCCTAGCTCCAGGTGGCGGTTGGGCACTCGCTCGATATCGAGCCGGTCGGGCTCCGGAAATTGAGCCGGATCGCGGTTGGCCGCACCGATCACCATGAACACCGTCTGACCGGAGCCGATCAAGGTCCCGCCGATCTGAAGGTCGCCTGTCGAACGTACGCCACGGAGCTGGACCGCTCCGTCGTAGCGCATCAGCTCCTCGACGGCGCTCGTTACCAAGCTGGGCCGCGCCCGCAACTTGTCGAGCTGGTCGGAGTGCTGGAGCAGCGCCAGCACTCCGTTCGCGATGGTGTCCGTGGTCGTCTCGTGCCCGTTCATGAGCAAGAGGATGGCGTTCGCGAGTAGCTCCTCCTCGTCCAGCCGGCTTCCCTCAGTCTCCGCCTCGACCAGCGCACTCATGATGCTGCCGTCGGGACTGCGCCGAAGGTGCGTGGCGAGCTCCCGAAAGTAGTCCAGCAATGCCCGGACACTCTCGCGCGCTCGCCCTTCCGCCTCGGTCGCGCCCGCAGAGTATGCGATCACATCATCTGACCACCGCTTGAACTGCTCCAGATCTGCACTGGGCAGGCTCAGGATTTCACTGATGACCATCACCGGCAGCGGATAGGCAAGGTTAGCGATGACGTCCAACTCGTGACGCCCGTCGATCGCGTCGAGCAGTTCGTCCACGATCGCCTGGATCCGCGGCCGCATAGCCTCGACCCGGCGGGGCGTGAAAGCGCGATTGGCGAGGGCCCGTAGCCTCGTATGACGCGGCGGCTCTGAGAAGAGCATCATCCGCGACAGAACCCGACGGAGGGGATCCTCCGCTTCGACCTTGAGGTCTCCGGCGCCGCGGGCCAGTCGAGGTTCGGCGAGAGCCGCTGCGACATCGGCGTATCGAGTCAACAGCCAGACTTGGTGCTCCTCGTCCCAGTGCACCGGATCGGTCCTGCGCAGGGTGGCGTAAGCCGGATAGGGATTTCGGTAGAACTCCGGGGTAAACAGACTAGGCAGTTGGTCCCCTGGTTTCACGGTCGGGCTCACGATGCAATCGTGAGCCCCGCGGGCATCGCGCACAAGGGGGTCTGCTCCACGCTGCGGCGGGAGAGGCCCTTCTGCAGCAGAGCCGCGTAGGCGGCCTGAACCGATTGGGGCGTCGTATTTCCCATGCGGAAGTCCTCGCCGAATTGAAGTACTGCTCCGCTTGTTCAACGATGCTGGCGATCTGTCTCGCCTTCATTGGGACAAGGGGTGCGTGGCCGGAGCCGACCGGGATGAGGTGCCTTAGATAACGCTCGCAGTGCTGCACACTGCGGAACCGCCTTAGGTACTCCCAGACCTTGCCGTAAGCGTCGACAGTGCGAATAAGGTGGAGTCCTGCAAGGGGCGTTGCGGTTGACTGTATACGAGCGAATCAACGGCATGTCAGATCAGCTTTCGGCCTTCTTGCAAGCCTGACGCGGCAGCGCGAGCGACGCTCAAATTTCTCGCTCATTGCCTTAAAGTCTGACGGCTCGGACCTCGATCTTTAACCCACGTCGAAGGCGTGCGGATACGCGAGCGCCAGTCGGTCCGAATCCTTGCCGTCGATGATGCAGTAGTAGACGCGCTTGACCTGATCACCCGACCGCAGATCCGCGTAGCTGGTGACCCCCTCCCTGACCCGCTCGCTGACCCAGGTCTGAGGTGAGCCTACACAAGGGCTCACGATTTCGTCAGCGGCGTCCCATTACGCACTGAGGCGACGACATCTAGGATCGCTTGACTGGCCTGCGCGGCGCCGATCCTATCGTCGATGACACCTGGGTGATCGGTATCAGGCAGAACCCTGTGAGCGCTGTTGGTCGAAAGACCGGCCAATTTGTCCTGCAGTGGCAGCCACCCGGCCTGAGCCCCTTTGGCAGCTGTAATAACGATCAGCGGCCGATCGCCCATGGTGGTAAGCGCGGCAGCCTCTTTGAGCGTCGTTGGCAGTTCGGCAAACTCGTCGCGTTGAATGCGATTGAGGCTCGCGGTCGATGTGACGGCGCGCTCTTCGTCCCGCGTTCGGGCCGGCAAGATGTCGGGACTGAACTGATTGATCAACCGAAATACGCCTACGCGCGCCAGTGATGGAAAGAGTGCTGACGCTGGACGGATCATGTTGTAAAAGGACGGGAAGCCCGGCACGTCGGTGAAGACTTCGTTCGGCTGCGAGTCGAGCATGACCATGCCGGCGACCTGATCCGGGTAGCGGGCGGCGAAGATCCTCGCGTAGGCGCCCCCTGTCGAGTGACCGACCAGGACATAGGGACCCGAGATTTGTGCGTGATCCAGCAAGGTGTGCAGGTCGGTGGCAACGGCTACACCGTCCTGCGGACTCACTGGTGGGTCGCTCCAGCCTTGGCCCGCACGGTCGTAAACGCAGACGGTGGTGCTCTGCGCAACGGCTGGCGCAATCCAGCCTCCCCAATAGGTGGAGGCTTCAGCCAAGCCGGATACCAGCACGACTGTGGGGCTGCCCGAGCCGGTGCAGTGCACATATAGGCGTCGACCGCCGACGTCGATCAGGTGACCGGGCATCGCGATGGAGCTGCGGTCGACCTGTTCTTGAATCGTCTCGTAGCTGCCTGCGACCCCGGCAATGACGAGCGCGACGAACAGCGGGTAAAGCATCAACTGGCGCGTGAGGCTGCGCAGGTGCCTGCGTGCCTGCATCGTCATCCAGACAGCAAGAGCGATCAGGGCCGGCGGCCAGATCCACCCGAGTACATTGAACGCGTTGGCGTCAGGCCTGAAAATCAGGAGGCTGGCGCCAGCGAGGGCCATAAGCGCCGCCGGCACTACTGCCCACTGCTGGGGTTGATCGGTCCAACGTATCGAGAGCACCGCCAACAACGCCCAGCCGAGAGCCCATCCGAGCAGCGCTGTACCCATGATCACATGTTCCTGAGCTCCTCCGAACGGGCCGATGACGAGCACGAGGGCGACAACGAATCCGGTGATCATGGATCCGGCGACAATCAGACCGACATGACCCTTGCGGATCGGCCTATCTGGAGGGTCCATGTCATGATCGCGTTGTTTGCGATCCATGCTCGTCAATCTATATTGTCGATGCGGACAGGCGCTGACCTGGGCCTCTTCGGCATTTTGACAAGCCGCGGCCCTCGATAATGCGCCAGAAATGGAATGGGCGCCAGAACGGCGAAGAGCATGTAGCGCTTGCTGAGTAAGGAAGAAGATGGCGCCGACCAAAGACCCTGACGTAGCCGCGGAACCGTCTCGCCCTCCCGCAGTGATTCTCATCGTTGCCTCTAAAGATCGCGAGCGGGCGACCGTTTTGGGCCACCTTCGCCGGCGGTACCGAGAGGATTACGACATTCACGCCGAAGGCTCAACGACCATGGCACTCCAGCGGTTGAAGAGCCTTCGCGACGATGGCCGTGACCTGGCGATCATTCTTGTCGGCTGGCAGTTGTCTGACGGCAACGCCATCGAACTGTTGTCTCAGGCTCAGACCTACCGCCCCGACGCAATGAGGGCCCTTCTCGTAAGCGGGAGTGGCGCGTACAGGGACGATCCAGCGTTAGCCGATGAGTATGCGCGAGCAGCCACCTTGGGCGAAGCCCACCGGATCGTGCCCGGACCGGCGATCGAGACGGACGAGCAATTCAACCTCGCCATCCAAGAGCTTCTTTACGAGTGGGCCCGACACAACCGACCGCGATTCGAGGTCATCCGAATAGTTGGGGACCGCTGGTCGGAGGCCTCCCATGGGTTCCGTGATCACCTTGAGCGCGGCGCGATTCCGTACGGCTTCTACGAACCCGACTCAACCGAAGGTAGAGCACTTCTTAAGCACGCTGGCACGACCGGTCCCTTGCCAATCGCAATCCTCCACGACGGACGAGTTTTCGTACAGCCCACCGCGATCGAAATCATCGAAGCGCTAGGAATGAACGCAGCCGAACCGGCGCCCTCTACGGTTGACGTCGCCGTGATCGGTGCGGGACCCGCCGGGCTTGCGGCTGCGGTCTACGCAGCGTCCGAAGGCCTGGAGGTTGTAGTTATCGAGGCCGAGGTATTCGGAGGCCAAGCCGGAACGACTTCACTGATCCGCAACTACCTTGGCTTTCCGAATGGACTCAGTGGGGCTGATCTAGCGCAACGTGCTTATGAGCAGGCGCGCTCCTTTGGCGCGCAATTTCTTATCGCCAGACGAGTGATCGATCTACGCGCCGATGGTGACCTGCGAATCCTGACCCTGGAAGAGGCGTTCGGTGTCGATCCACATAGACCTCTGGCTCAGGCGCCGGCTCGCTCGGTGGTGCGCTGTCGTGCAGTCGTGCTGGCCACGGGCGTCTCGTATCGACGCATCGGGATTGAGAGCGTCGATGCTCTGATCGGGCGCGGGGTCTTCTATGGGGCCGCAACGACCGAGGCTCCGGCGATGCGAGGTGAGGAGGTTTTCGTAATCGGCGGGGCGAACTCGGCCGGACAGGCCGCCCTTTACCTGGGACGATTCGCAGCCAAAGTCACTGTTCTTGTTCGCGGCTCTGCATTGGCCGAGGGTATGTCTGACTACCTGGTTCGCGAGATAGAAGCATCACCCAATATCACAGTCCGTCTGAACTGCGAGGTAGTCGGCGCGCATGGCGATCAGCGTCTGCGGTCACTCATCTTGAGAGACCGGGTCGGCGGCGCGACCGAGGAGGGCGCGGCGGTGGCTGTTTTCATTCTGATCGGCGCAGAGCCAAGGACGGCCTGGTTGCCGCCCGGGCTCGAGCGGGACGAGCGCGGATTCATCTTGACCGGATCCCGCCTATCGTCGACCAGCCCTGACGCAAAGCAGTTCGCGTTCGGAGCGAGTCTGCCTGGCGTTTTCGCGGTAGGCGACGTTCGAGCGGGCGCCGCCCAGCGAGTCGCATCAGCCGTAGGAGAAGGTTCGGTAGCGATCCGCGATGTCCATGAGTACTTGGGACGATTGCGCGACATGTAGCCGCAGCTCCTATGCGGACGATGCGCTCGCGAACTCAAACCCTGGACGCTGGTGGACAACGAGGACCGTGGCAGCCGCCGATGGACGGCCAGCTCACTAGAGCAAGGCAACCCGCGACCGCCGAGGGCCGATCAGCGCGCTGACCGCAGCGGTTTAGCCGAACGTAAAGCAGTAGGCTTCAGCCTCAGCGTCGAGGAATTCGATCTCGAAGGTGCGATCCTCAATGCTGCCCCGCTGCCGGATCAGCTGGTAGAGCCGCTGATCATCCGCAGTTCCCTGCCCCTGGCCGTCAACGTCGCTTCCGTGGGCTGCGCCAACAGCCTCGCCGTCGATAAAGACGCGAAACCGCACCGAAGCGGCACCCTTGGGCGGTCCCATGACGAGGTTGACGTCACGAGCATGAAAGCGAAAGGCGATACGACCGTTCGCCTCGTTTAGAACCGCTGCCCGCCCCGTGATCGTCCAATCCCCCGCCAGAGCCCAATCGTTCAGGTTCAGGCGGCTGGGAACGGTGTATGCGCGACGCTTATTCGGGACCGCGCCGCCGGGCGAGGCAAAACCCTCGGCCTGTTCGTAGCCGGTGTAGGTCTCTCCCGACTCGAGGGTGCTCCATTCGGCGGCAACCTCGGTTCCCTCCGGTTGGACCGTCACCAGGTCATCGTGGAATCCGCTGAATCCCGCGTCCGCGAGCAACTGCTGAAGGATCATCTCCGACATCTCATAGGCGCCCTCGCCGAAGTGATGGGCTCGGATCCGTCCCTGGGCATCCGCGAGGTAGAGCGCCGGCCAGTAGTTGTTGTCGAACGCCCGCCAGACCCCGTAGTTGGTGTCGACCGCGATTGGGTAGTCGACCCCCAGTGCTTTTGCTTGCTTACGGACGTTGTCAATGTCTCCCTCAAACGGAAATTCCGGCGTATGGACTCCGATCACCACCAGGCGCTTGTCGCCGTATTTCTCAGCCCAGGCACGAACGTAGGGAAACGTCCGCAGCCAGTTGACGCAGGTAAAGGTCCAGAAGTCGACGAGAACGATCTTCCTTCGAAGGTCAGCCGCCGACAACGGCGCGGAATTGAGCCACCCCGTTGCGCCGGCAAACGAAGCCAGCTCACCTTCAATCGGCAGCGTCGCGGCCCTGGCCTTGAGCTGCCGGATCAGCTGATCGTCTAC
>VBFX01000234.1 GCA_005889395.1 Chloroflexota bacterium | reverse complement strand
ACGTGGTCGCGATCGACCCGGGACACGGCGGCAGCCCCACCAGCGACCCCACCCAGCTCTGGGATCCGGGCGTCGTGGTGGGGAGCATCATGGAGAAGGACATCACCCTTGACCTCGCCCTGCGGCTGCGCACGCTGCTGCAGCGCGAGCGCGTCAAGGTTGTGCTGACTCGCACCAGCGATCAGTACGTCGAGATCTCGGAGCGATGGAACCGCGCGCATGCCGCGGGAGCCCGGATGTTTGTCAGCCTGCACGTCAATGCCTACGATGGCGATCCGACCATCAACGGCCTCGCCGTCTTCTACCCGAAGCCCGACAGTTTCTCGTTCGCGCAGGCGATTGACGCGGGGCTCGCCCAGACACTCAAGCGCTTTCAAATCGCCGATGACGGCGTAGCCATCAAGCCGGAGTTGTGGGTCCGTACCGATGTCCCGACCGTCACGGTCGAGCCGGCGTACCTGACGAATCCGCGGGAGCGGAGCCTGTTGCTCCAAGACGACTTCCGCGACGCGATCGCGATGGGGGTTTTCCAGGGAATGGTGGCCGCCGATCCGGAAATTGAACAGACCAAGGTCCAGCTCGCGCATACCGAGGCTGCCGTCACGGCGCAGCGCCTGGCCACCGAGACCGCGTCCGCCGATGCGGCACGCGTGGCAACGGCGACGCGGTGGGGACTCATCGTCGGCGGGCTGGCGGTGCTCTTCATCGTGATGCGGGCGGCAATTCGCCGTCAGTCGCGCCTGCCGCAGCCGCCGGCCTACCGCCGCCGGAACTACCGACGGCGCCGGTCGGTCTCGCGACGGTATTGATGGGTCGTCATCCGCGGGCCGGACGGTAAGCTAGGGCGCATGGTTCAGCCCCCACAGTTGCGGATTCCCGGACCGACTCCCGTCCCCGAACGCGTGCAGCGGGCGATGGCCGCGCCGATGATCAACCATCGCGGGCCGGAGTTCAGGGCCCTCCTTCCCGAGCTGGAAGCCGGTCTGCGCTGGGCGTTCCAGACCGAGAACGACATGCTGATCTTTCCGGCCAGCGGCACCGGCGGATTGGAGAGCGCTGTCGCCAACGTGGTCTCGCCGGGCGAGCGAGTCCTCGCGGTGACGATGGGGGCCTTCGGTGATCGCTTTGCCGATTTGGCGGAGGCATTCGGCGCTGACGTCGCCCGGTTGACCCTGCCCTGGGGCGAGGCGGCGGACCCCGAGGACCTCGATGCCCTGCTCAGGCATGAGCCGGACATCCCCACCGTGCTGGTTACCCACAACGAGACCTCAACCGGCGTGACCAACCCGCTGCGTTCCCTGGCCGAGGTCGTCAAGCGCCACAATCGCCTGCTGGTGGTGGACGGCGTCAGCTCCATCGGCTCCATCGATCTGCCCGTTGATCGCTGGGGGGTCGACGTCGCGATCACGGCGTCGCAGAAGGGATGGATGCTCCCGCCCGGCGTCACCATGCTCAGCGTGAGCAAGGCGGCCTGGCAGCGGCAGGCGAGCGCGCGCTCGCCACGGTTCTATTTCGATTGGGACCGCGCCAAAAAGATGCAGGCCAAGGGCATGACCTTCACCACGCCGGCCGTCAGCATCCTCTTTGGGTTACGCGAAGCGCTGCTGACCGGCGCGCTCGGCTTGCGCCTGCTCGCGAGTTCGCCAGACGTCGCGTCGCCGACCGTCACGGCCGTCTATTTTCCCGACGCGTTGATCGGCGAGAAGTCAGAGGCGGTGTTCAAGACCTGGCGGGAACTCGGCCTGATTGTCGGAGAGGGGCAGGGCAAACTATCCGGCAAGATTTTCCGCATCGGTCACCTCGGCGCTGTGTACGAGCCGGATGTCGTCGCCACCGTCGAAGCGCTGGAACGCGGTCTGGAGGCGCAGGGACACCTCGTCACCCGGGGCGCGGCGCTGACCGCCGCCCGTCACGCCTTGTCCTCCGAGCCCAGCCTCGTCGCCTGAGTCCTGTGCCGCGCGTCCTCGTCGCCGACCCGATCGCGGAGGCGGGGATCGCTCGGCTGCGCGAGCATGCCGAGGTTGACGTTGAGCTGAAGCAGAGCCCGGCCTCGCTGGTCGCCCGGATCTCCGAGTACGACGCGCTTATCGTGCGGAGCGAGACGAGAGTCGATGCCAACGTCATTCAAGCTGGCACCCGCCTCAAGGTGATCGGCCGCGCCGGCGCCGGCGTGGACAACATTGATGTCGAGGCCGCCACCCGTGCCGGCGTCCTGGTCGTCAATGCCCCCTCGGGGAACACGATTGCTGCCACGGAGCACACGATGGCGATGATGCTGGCGCTGGCGCGCCATATCCCGCAGGCGGATCAGGCGGTCAAGGCCGGCCGCTGGGAGCGCTCCCGTTTCCTGGGATTCGAACTTCGGGACAAGGTCCTGGGCGTCGTCGGCCTCGGCAGCATCGGCCGGGAAGTCGCGCACCGGGCGCAGGCATTCGGGATGCGCGTGATCGCGACCGATCCGGTGTTGTCCGAGGAGCGGGCCTCCCAGCTCAACGTGAAGCTCGTGCCCTTCAACCAGCTGATGGCCGAGGCGGACCTGATCACCCTGCACGTGCCACTAACCCGGGAAACGCATCACCTCGTCGATGCCCGGGCTCTTGCCCTGGCCAAGCCGGGTGTTCGCCTGATCAATGTTGCCCGAGGCGGGATCGTCGACGAATCGGCACTGCGGGACGCACTTCGCGATGGCCAGGTGGCGGGCGCGGCGATCGACGTCTTCGAGCAGGAGCCTCCGGGAGAGAACCCGCTGCTATCGATGCCCCAGGTGATCACGACGCCTCACCTTGGTGCCTCGACCGAGGAAGCGCAGATCAGCGTGGCACTCGAGATCACCGAGCAGGTGATCGCGGTCCTCGACGGCGGCCTGCCCCGCTTTTCCCTCAACGCCCCTGTCGCCCTTCCCGAGGCCATGGCGTTCCTGCGACCGTTCATCCCGGTGGCCGAGGGCATCGGACGTTTCTACGCCCAGGTGGGGCGGCAGCCGGCGTCTCGGATCCACGTCGACTACGCCGGCGAGATCGCCAATTACGACTGCTCGGTGCTGACCGCCGCGCTGCTGACGGCGTTTCTGAGCCGCTTCAGCGCGGAGCGCGTCAACCCCGTCAATGCGCGGACCGTCGCGGCCGCTCACGGGATCACGGTGGTCGAGCAGCGTGGCGCCCGCGCGAGCGAGTTCGCCAACCTCATCAGTCTGCAGGCGGTCGGCGAGCATGGCACGACGCACGTGGGCGGCACGCTGCTTCTGAACGAGCCGCACATCGTCACCTTCAACGATTTCCGGATCGACCTGGTGCCTCAGGGCACCTTCTTGATGAGCTGGCACGCCGACCGCCCGGGCATCATCGGCGCCATCGGTACCTTCCTCGGACAGAACAACATCAACATTGCCAGCATGCAGGTGGGCCGCGACCGCCCGCGCGGCGACGCGGTGATGATCCTCTCGGTTGATGATCCGGTCCCGGAGTCGATCCTAGCGGACATCCGCCGGATTCCCGGAATGGCTGACGTGCTTTCCGTCAGCCTCTGAGTCCCTTTGGCAACGGTTCGTCCGTTTCAGGGGATTTTCTACGACCCGCAGCGGGTTGACCTGTCCCGGGTCGTCGCACCGCCTTACGACGTCATCAACCTCGCGGACCAGCGTCGGTATTACCAGCAGGATCCGCACAACGTCGTGCGGCTGATCGCGGGCGAAGTCCATCCCACAGACACGCCGGAGGAGAACAAGTACACGCGGGCGGCCGGGTTCTTCCGCCAGTGGCTGGCAGACGGGATCCTGCGCCAGGAATCGAGTCCCGGCCTCCACGTCTACCGTCACCGATTCATCGACCCTATCAGCGGCCAGCTGCGGGAGCGGCGCGGCATCCTCGGGGTGGTCGAGCTCGAACCGTTTGGACGGGGCGTCCTTCCCCACGAGCAAACGCACGCGCGCGCCAAGGCGGACCGGCTGTCGCTGACGCGCGCGGTCGTGGCCAACCTGAGCCCGGTCTTCGCGCTCTACGAGGATCCACAATCTGCGGTGGGCGCGGTCATCGCGCCGGCGATGGCGGAGTCGCCCCGCTTGTCGATTACCGGCGAAGACGGCGATCAACACACGGTCTGGTCGATCAGCGGCGCCGAGCGCGTTCAAAAACTTGCCGCGCTCTTCCGCGCGTCGCGGCTCTACATTGCCGACGGGCATCATCGGTATGAGACCGCGCTGAATTTCCGCAACAAGCAGCTAGTTGATCACCCCGAAGCGCCGCCCGACACCGCCTTCAACTACGTCCTGATGCTGCTGGTGGATATGGCGGACCCGGGGCTGACGATCCTACCCACTCACCGGCTGCTGCATGACTTCGAGCGGTTCGATCCCGCGTGGGTCGACCGGCTGGCCCGGCGTCACCGCGTAGTCCCGCGCCGCGACCGAGCGGCGCTACTCGCGGCGATGCAAGAACCCGTGCCGGGCCACCGCATCGGCATCGCCCTCGCGCCGAATCCCTCCCCCTCTGGGGGAGGGCAGGGTGGGGGTTTCGTCACCGTCGACATCGCGCCGGCCGATTCCGCCGATCCGGTCTCCCGCCTCGACGTGTCGGTCCTCCACCGCGAGATCTTGCAGCGAGAGCTGGGCCTCGAACCGGCCGAGTTGGAGTCGGAGCGCTACCTCAGTTACTCACGGGACGTCGCGACGCTGCTCGATCGCCTGGAGACGGGAGCCGGCCAGGCGGCCTTCCTGTTGCGGGCCCCCGCGGTTTCTGACGTGGTCGAGGTCGCTCGCGCGGGCCAGGTGATGCCCCAGAAATCAACTTACTTCTTTCCGAAGCCGGCTTCTGGGATCGTCTTCAATCCCCTCGCTTCGAGCATCCGGATCGGGCCTGTCTGAGCCCGGCGCCGCGGTGCATTTGATCGGTTGCTTTGTTTCATTTTCGTGAGCCGATTTGGCTTGCCCGCGGCCGGAGCCTTGGCTACTATGCTGGGATTGATGAGCGCCAAGCGCATCGTGATCTACATGCCAGACGCCCTCGTCGATGCGCTCAACCGGGTCACGGCTGTCTCGCCACAGAGCCGCAGCGAGCTGATCTGCGCCGCCGTCCAGCGGTTTCTGGCCGAGGGGTCGGGCCCGGCAACCGTCGAGTCGCCCAGCCCCGACGAAGCCTTTTTCGACCGGGTGGCGGAAATGATGCAGAGTGGCCTGCTCCAGCCGGCCGACTTTGCCGATCCGGCGGTCGAGGAACCACGGCCCAAAAGCAAGCTCTGGATCAACTGACCGCCGGCGCTCAGCGTTTTCTCGCGGCGGCAA
>VBFX01000233.1 GCA_005889395.1 Chloroflexota bacterium | reverse complement strand
CGCGATGCTCACCAACTTTCATCTGCCGAAGAGCACGCTGCTGATGCTCGTCAGCGCCTTTGCGGGGCGCGACCGTATCCTGGCGGCCTACGCAACGGCGATCGAGCGACGCTACCGCTTTTACAGCTTCGGGGACTGCATGCTGATCACGAGCCCCCACCCTGCCCTCCCCCGCGAGCCGGGGAGGGAATAATGTTCGAGCTGCTGGCGGAGGAGGAGGGCGCGCGACGCGGGCGCCTGCAGACCGCTCACGGCTTGATCGAGACGCCGGCCTTCATGCCCGTCGGCACCCAGGCGACCGTCAAAGCGCTCACGCCACAAGAGGTTCACGACCTGGGCGCCCAGGTGCTGCTTGCCAACACCTACCATCTGGCGCTGCGGCCCGGCGCCGAGCGGATCAAAAGCCTTGGAGGCCTCCACCGCTTCATGGGTTGGGACGGCGCGATCCTGACGGACAGCGGAGGATTTCAGGTTTTCAGCCTGGACCACCTGGTAAAGGTGAGCGATGACGGCGCCATCTTCCGCTCGCATCTCGACGGCAGCGAGCAGCGTTTCACGCCCGAGTCGGTGATGGCGATCCAGCGGGACCTTGGATCGGATATCGCGATGGTGTTCGACCAGCCGGTCTCATGGCCGGCAACCGCCGAAATGGCTCGTGCGGCGATGGAGCGCACTCATCGCTGGGCGGTCCGCTGCCTCGCCGCCGAAGCGGCTCCCGGTCAGCTTCGTTTTGGGATCGTCCAGGGCGGGTTCGACGATGGGCTTCGACGAGAAAGTGCCGCGGTCCTCGCCCAACAGCCGTTCGATGGCTTCGGCATCGGTGGATTGAGCCTGGGGGAGCCGAAGTCGGTCACGTACCGGTTGCTCTTCCTGCAGACGGCCGTGCTACCACGCGATCGCCCGCGTTATCTCATGGGTGTGGGCACACCCGGCGACCTGATCGAGGCGATCGCCCGCGGGGTCGACATGTTCGATTGCGTGCTGCCCACCCGGATTGCCCGCAACGGTTCGATCCTGACGCGCGGCGGCCGCATCAACCTCCGTAATCGCCGCTTCATCGACGACAGCGGCCCGCCAGACCAGGGATGCGACTGCTACACGTGCCAGCGTTTTTCACGCGCCTACCTGCGGCACCTTTTCATTGCAGGCGAAATTCTGGGCCACCGGCTGGCATCGATCCACAACCTTCGGGTGCTCGTGCGCCTGGTCACGGAGATCCGGCAGGCCATCGGGAGCGGTGGGCTGGCGAAGACGATCACGTCACTGCGTGATCAATGGGCGCTCGCGGCGTTGCCCTGAGGGCCCCACCCTGCCCTCCCCGCAAGCGGGGAGAGCGAACACAACGCGTTAAGAGTTTCTCATCGGGCCTCACCTATACTTCCCTCGCATGCGCGTCGATCGTCGACTCCTGGCACTGATTGCCGTCGTTGCCGTGATCGCCCTCTTCATCGACGGGTTCGCCTATGTATACCGGCTGGCGACCAATCAGCCGTTGACCGGCACCATCCGCGGCGTTCCGACGCTTTCCATCCCATTCCTGGGCTTCGAGCAGCAGGTCTACGTCCACCGGTCGCGATCATCGAGCGCCGGGTCGACAGCAGCGGCTACGCGGAATCGGTCGTCCGGCCTGAGGGCGAGAATCGGATCATCGTCGAGCTTCCCGGCGTCAACCTGGAGCAGGCCAAAGCGATCCTGGGCAAGACGTCGTACCTGACGATCTGGAAGTGGGAGCCTGGAACGCCCGATGCTGCGACCCTGCAGCAGCTCGACCCGACGGCTGCCCAGAAGCATCCCGGCTACAAGCCGGTGTACACCGGCATCGATGGCAGCATGATCACCAATGCGAGCCGTTCGACGGACCCGAGTACGAACCAACCCGACGTGTCGATCTCCTTCAACTCGAAAGGCAGCGACATGTTCTGTGCCTTCACCCGGGACCGCGTCACCCATCCGCAGGGTGACCCGCAGAATATGCTGGCGATCTTCATCGACAAGGACCTGGTCCAAGACGCGAACATCATCAGCGAGATCTGCGGTGGCAGCGGCGTTATCACCGGTGGGTTCACGGCGGCCAGTGCTCAGGCGCTGGCCATCCAGCTGAACTCGGGTGCCTTGCCGGGCACGGTCTCGCTCGCCTCGGCGACCGAAGTTGGCGCCACCCTGGGCGCCTCGACCGTCAAGCTGAGCCTGCTGGCCGGCGCCTTCGGGCTGGCCATCGTCATCCTCTTCATGCTCCTCTACTACCGGCTCCCGGGCGTGGTGGCCAGCCTCGCGCTGCTGCTCTACGGGGCGATCGTGCTGGCGATCTTCAAGTTCTTCGGCATCACCCTCACGCTGGCCGGCCTCACCGGCTTCATCCTCTCGGTCGGAATGGCGGTCGACGCCAACGTGCTGATCTTCGAGCGCGTCAAGGAAGAGCTGCGAGGGGGTCGGACCCTGGGAGCCGCCATGGAAGCCGGTGTCCATCGCGCCTGGCCGGCGATCCGCGACTCGAACATCTCGACGCTGATCACCTGCTTCGTCCTCTATTTCTTCGGCGCTCCGCTCATCAAGGGTTTTGCCATCACGCTGGCGATTGGCGTCGCGGTCAGCATGTTCTCCGCCGTCGTCACCACCCAGCAATTCCTGCAGATCGTTGCCGGACTCCGGCCGGCCCGCCGCCTGGCCTTCTACGGCGTGCAGGCACCGAAGGCCGCGTGAGGGCGAACTAGATGGACATCGTCGGACGCCGCAACTGGTACTTTCTCCTGTCGCTAGCGATCATCCTGCCCGGGATCATCTCGATGGCATTTTTCGGCTTCCGGCTGGGGATCGACTTCGCCGGGGGCGACCAGTACAACCTGGCCTTCACGCGGCCCGTCCAGGCGACGACGGTTCAGAAAGAGATGGACACCTTCAATGTCGAGGCGACGGTGCAACAGGCCGGCCCGAACGGCGTCCTGATCACGACCAAGCCGCTGTCCTCGGCGCAGGAGACCACCATCCGCGCCGACCTCGCCAAGAAGTTCCCGCTCGACCCATCCCGGTCGAGCTATGCCCAGGTCGGACCGACCATCGCCAGGGAACTGGTCGTGGGTGCCGGTGGGCTGATCGCAATCGCCTCCATCCTGATCGTCATCTACCTCAGCATCCGGTTCAACTACAAGTTCGCGATCTGCGCCATCCTGGCGCTGCTGCATGACGTCTTTGTCCTGACCGGCATCTACTCGATTCTGGGCAAGGTCTTCAATCTGCCACTCGGCGAGATCAATACCCTTTTCGTCACGGCCGTGCTCACCGTGATCGGCTTCTCGGTCCACGACACGATCGTCATCTTCGACCGGATCCGCGAGAACCTGCGGCAGGCGAGCCGCCTCACCTTCGAGCAAAACGTCAACCTCAGCATCATCCAATCGCTCGCGCGATCGGTAAACACGTCGATGACGGTCGTCTTCGTGCTCGTCGCGCTCTTCCTGATCTCCCCCCAAAACATCAAGGGCTTCACCTTGGCGCTGCTGATTGGCATCGTCAGCGGAACCTATTCGTCGATCTTCAATGCGAGCCCTCTGCTCGTGGTCTGGAGGCGGCTCGACCCACGATAAGGAGTCCTATACTCAGGGCCAAGTGAATACGAACTTTGCAATGCGGGGCCGTCGGCCCTTTTTCTTTTAGTGGTGACGCCGTCAACCACGAACCAGCTCGATCGGATCCGGGAGTTGATCCTGCCCACCCTCAGCTTCCTCGGTTATGAGCTGTATGACCTGGTACTCGCCGGCAGTGGGGGCTCGACGACGCTCCGCGTCCGGATCGACCGGCCCGAGGGTGTGACGCTCGATGACTGCGAGCGCGTCAGCAAATCATTGAGCGCCCTGCTCGACCAGGCCGATCCGTTCCCCACTCGCTACGAGCTCGAGGTTTCCTCGCCGGGCGCCGAGCGTCCGCTGCGCAACCTCGAGGAGTACCGGCGCTTCATCGGCCGGCGCGCCAATGTCCGCTACGGTGTGGGCGATAGCGAGCAGGTTGCCGAAGGACGGCTCACCGCGGTCTCCGACGACATGATCGAGCTGCAGCTCGGGGAGGGGAAGCACCTGAGAACGGTCGCGATCCCGCTGGTGGATATCGTGTCCTCCCGGCTGGCGGTCGATCTGTCACGGCACTGATGCTGAAATCAGACTTCCTCAAGGCGCTCGACCAGGTCCAGGAGGAGAAGGGCATCTCCAAGCAATCGCTGCTGAGCCTGATGGAAACCGCGTTGGCCACTGCCTACCGGCGCGCCTTCAATCCGATGGAAAACATCCGCGTGCATGTCGACCCGGACACCGCGCAGATCGCCATTTTCGGCCGGCGCCGGGTGGTCCAGACGGTATCGGACGCGGCGATGGAGATCAGCCTCGAGGATGCCGTCAAGCAGGGGCCCGCGTCGCTGGGCGACCTGGTCGACGTTCCCCTGCCAACCGAGGATTTTGCTCGCCTGGCGGCCCAGATCAGCAAGCAGGTCGTCTTCCAACGGCTGCGGGATGCCGAGAAGGACCAGGTGCTCAAGGACGTGCTCGAGCACAAAGGCGAGATGGTGAGCGGCATCGTCGAGCGGATCGTGGAGCGTCCCGAAGGACACACGATCTACCTCGAGTTGGGCAAGGCGGAGGGCGTGCTGCCGCCGGAAGAACAGATTCCGGGCGAAACGATCCGCACCGGCCAGCACCTCAAGGTCCTCTTGCTCGAGGAGCGCAAGCGAAGCCGCGGGGCGCAGGTGGTGGTGTCGCGAGCCCACAAGGCGTTGGTCCGCCGCCTGCTCGAATTCGAGATCCCGGAGCTGACGTCCGGCGCCGTCGTCATCCGGGCACTGGCGCGCGAGCCCGGAGTCCGCACCAAGGTCGCCGTCTCGGCCAACCAGGAGGGCATCGATCCAGTCGGCGCCTGTGTCGGTCCCCGTGGGGTCCGCATCCGCAGCGTCGTCGGCGAACTGGGGTCGGAGCGCGTCGATATCATCCCCTGGGCCGACGATCCCGCCCAGCTGGTGGCCAACGCGCTCAGCCCGGCTCAGGTGCTGAGCGTCGACATCGATAAGGAATCACGGACCGCCACCGCCCACGTGCCGGAGAACCAGCTCTCCCTCGCGATCGGCAAGGACGGGCAGAACGCCCGCCTGGCGGCCAAGCTGACCGGATGGAGGATCGATATCAAGCCGACCGTGGAGGACCCGCACCCCAACCCTCCCCCGCAATCGGGGGAGGGAGATTCTGCCAAAACCCCGCAA
>VBFX01000232.1 GCA_005889395.1 Chloroflexota bacterium | reverse complement strand
GCCAGCTCGGCCGGTCCCGGCACGGTGACCGGGCTGACCGGCGCGATCATTGGCTGCTTTTCTTCTTCTTGCTATTGAAGGCCACCGACGGTCACTGCAGCGCGGCGGCCAGCGCCCGCTCGAAGAGGACGTCGTGGCCAGGCAGAGTCAGCTCGATGCCGAGCAGCTCCTCGGTCGCGCGCGATTCCAGCCGCACGGTTCGCTCGGCGAGCTCCTGGTCACCGAGCCGGATCTGTGTGGAAAGGCGTCCGCCCCGAAGCCGGCTCATGCTGAAACGAGCCGAGCCCTCATCGCCGCCGGTGTAGATGAGGAAACGATGGACGCCATGTTCGAGTGAATCATCGGGTCGAAATTCCAGCGGCACCTCCAAGCCCACCGTCGCCATCCGGCTGCGGATCCACCCGCCCAGCAGTCGCGCCTGGGCGGTCGACCCATCACTGCCATGAAAGATGGAGACCCCACGAATGTGGGCCAGGCGAGCGAGCATGTTCGGCATGTCGAAGAACTGCGCGGCGACGTGGCGCCACGCCATCAGCCGAGCCCAGTTGAGGTCGCCAATGGACGCCCGCGCCTTCTCCCGGCGGGCTACCTCGAGCAGCCGTTTCAGGTCGGCATCGTCGAAGCCCTCATCGGTATCCACGACGAGACGATCGGCGAGCTCGCAGAGGTCATTGAACAATGGGGAATCGAATTGGGGGCGCCCCGGCCACCAGAGGATGACGGGAAGATCGGGAATGAGCAATGGCGCCGCCAGGCTCGCCAGGTGGCGGGCGGGCTCGCCGTGCGCATGCAGAATGACGCGCTCGGTGCTGACCCGGTGCCCGCTTTCGGTCCGCTCCTGTGCGGACACCTCGGCCTCCAGCTTGTCGGCCTCGCGGGTGTGCTGGGCGAGCAGGATCAGCGTCCGCGACGGGTTGGTCACCGAGAGACGGTCGAGCACGCGGGTGACTTCGCCCAGCTCGGGCTCGTTGCTCACCACGGTGACCAGGTTGAGAACGCTGGCTCGGGCTTCGGCCGCGGCGTGCTGCGCAGCCTCGCTCTCTTCGCCGTCCGTATGCAGGCCCCAGCGCACCTGGTCCAGCTCTTCCTGGATGTCGTGCACGTCGACAAAGGTCCGGGCGCTGAGTTCGGTGTGATTGGTTTTCATGGCCGCCGCCAGCGCCGGCCGCCCTGCTGGATCAGCGCGTCCACCTCGGATGGCCCCCAGGTCCCGGCGGGATAGTTGGGGAATGCCGGCGGCGGTTGCGACGCCCAGCCGGCTTCGATCCGGTCGACCAGGCCCCAGGCTCGCTCCACCTCATCCTCCCGTGCAAAGAGCGTCGCGTCGCCCAGCATGCAGTCGAGCACGAGGCGCTCGTAAGCGTCCGGGGACTCGACCATAAAGGAGGAGCCGTAGAAAAAATCCATGTTCACCGTACGCAGGCGCATCACCGGGCCGGGAATCTTGGCCGCGATTTTCAGCGAGGCGCCCTCGTGCGGTTGGATGCGCATCACCAGTACGTTGGGCGTCAACTCCTGGACGGCGGTCTTCGCGAACGGCAGGTGCGGCGGGTTCTTGAACTGGATCGCGATCTCGGAGGCCCGGCTCGGCAACCGCTTGCCGGTGCGCAAATAGAACGGCGTGTCGGCCCAGCGCCAGTTATCGATCTTGAGGCGCACGGCCACGAATGTCTCGGTGGTCGAGGTCGGCGAGACGTTCATCTCCTGCCGGTACCCCGGCACCTGCTGGCCGCCGACCCAGCCGGGGCCGTACTGGCCCCGAACCACGTCATTCGCGACATCGATCGGGTGGATCGACTTGAGCACCTTGACCTTCTCATCGCGCACGCTGTCCGCGTCGAAGTTCGGGGGCGCCTCCATGGCGGCGATGCTGAGGAGCTGCATCAGGTGGTTCTGGAAGATGTCACGAAGGGCGCCGGCCGTCTCGTAGTACTTGCCGCGGCGTTCGATGCCGATGTCTTCCGCGACCGTGATCTGCACGTGGTCGACGTAACGCCGGTTCCAGATGGGTTCGAAGATGCCGTTGGCAAAACGGAACACGAGGACGTTTTGCACCGTCTCCTTTCCCAGGTAGTGATCGATGCGGTAGATCTGCGGCTCGCTGAACACCATGTGGATCGCGTGGTTCAGGGCCTGTGAGCTCTTCAAGTCATTCCCGAATGGCTTCTCGATCACGACCCGTTTCCATCCCTCGCCGGCCTTGGCGATGCCGGAGGCGCCGAGCCGGTCGACGATGACGGAAAAGAACTGGGGCGCGGTCGCCAGGTAGAAGACGCGGTTGCCGTTGGTCCCTCGCTCGCGATCGAGCCGGTCGAGCTCGGCGGCCAGCCGGCCGTACCCCGCCTCATCGTCGAACGGCATCCGGACGTAGGAGATCCCCTCGGCCAGACTCTGCCAGACCGCGCGATCGACTGGCTGGCTTCGTGAGTACTTTTGCACCGCCTGCTCCATGTGGGCGCGGAATTCGTCTTCCGTGAGCGCCGTGTCGGCGACGCCGATCACGCTGAAGCCCGACGGAAGGTAGCGGTTGAGGGCCAGGTTATAGAGCGCCGGCATCAATTTGCGCGCGGTCAGGTCGCCGGAGGCGCCGAAGATGACCATGGCCGCCGGGTCGGGTGTGCGGGGCAGGATCAGCCCGTCGCGCAGGACATTTTGGGTCAGCGAGACGGTGGCGGCCTGGGCCATACGCTATTCCGCCCTGACGGGGTGTCCCCCAAACTCATTGCGCAGCGCGGCGAGAACCTTGGCGCTGAATGAATCCTCCTGGCGCGACCGGTATCGCATGAAGAGACTCATGGCCAGCGCCGGCGTGGGCACGGCATGCGCGAGCGCCTCCTCCAACGTCCAGCGGCCCTCGCCCGAGTCTTCGACGTAGCCCTTGATGTGTGCCAGCTGCGGATCGCGTTCGAAGGCGGCCTGGGCGAGCTCGAGCAGCCAGGAGCGGATGACGCTGCCATGGTTCCATAGCCGCGCGAGCTGGACGAGATCGAAATTGAAGGGCGCGGCTTTGAGGATTTCGAATCCCTCCGCATAGCTCTGTAGCATCGAGTACTCGATCCCGTTGCGCACCATCTTGGCGTAGTGCCCGGCCCCGGAGGGGCCGACGTACGCGTACCCGTCGGCGGGCGCGAGCGTTTTGAAGATCGGCTCGACCTGTTTGAAGACGGCCTGGTTGCCGCCCACCATGAGGTTGAATCCCACCTTGAGGCCCCAGATGCCTCCGCTGACACCGGTATCGAGGAATTCCACCTGCTGCGATCGCAGCGCTTCCGCGCGGCGTATCGAGTCTTTGTAATTTGAGTTGCCGCCATCCACGATCACGTCACCGGGCGAGAGCACCCCGGACAACCGCTGGATGGTGTCATCGACCGGTGGGCCGGCGGGGATCATCAACCAGAAGATGCGCGGTGGCTTGAGCGACCGCCTCGGAAGACCGGTCGTAGACCACCAATTGGTGTCCGCCCTTCATCAGTCGACGGGTCATCCCCGATCCCATCCGCCCGAGTCCGATCAACCCGAGCTGCATTAGCCGACTCGTACCGTCTCGACCAACCCGGCGATCCTGGCGAGCCCCTGCGCCACGTCCGCCATTTGAACGCGAAGTACGCGCCGCCCGTGGTTGCGCAATGCCTGGAAATCACCGAGCGCCTGCGCCTGCTTGAGAACCCCGAAGGAGAATTTCTCGCCGGGGATCGGCACGTCATGTGGATCATCGCCAACCAGCTGGAGGAAGACACCCGTGTTGGGACCGCCCTTGTGCAGCTGACCGGTCGAATGCAGGTAGCGTGGCCCGTAGCCCACCGTCGTTGCCACCCGGTGGCTGTCGCGGATGGCGAGCCGGATCGAATTCAGCGCACGGTCGTGCTCGGGGCTGGGCGCGATGAAGGCGAGCAGCGCGACGTAGTCGCCGGCCCGAACCTGGCCGAGCAACGACTGGATGGCCGCCTCGAGCGTCGCTCCCGACTGGCCAGCCCACCGGATCCCCTGGCCGACGGTCGGCGGATTGCCCTCGCTGAGGACTTTCCTGGTGAGGTCCTTGGCCTCCTGCACGTTCGGCTGATCGAAGACGTTGAGGCCGAGAATCGCACCGGCGACCGCGATCGCATACTCCCAGCGGAAGAACTCCGCTCCGATCGCCAGCGGATCGCTGAGCTTGAGCGTCACGACAGGATGGCCCGCCTTGCCGAGCGCGGCCAGGGCGCTCGGCTCATCGTCACCGGGGAGCGCCAGCCGGACGAAGAGGCGATCGTTGCCGTAGACCTGCGGTGTGCCGAGCGCCTCGTCGGCGACCGGCACCAGTCCCTTCCCCTCTTTGCCTGTGCTCTCCGCGATCAACTGCTCGGCCCAGACGCCGAAGCTCTGGATCGCGGGCGGTGCGACGATCGTGATCTTGTCGCGCCCGACCTTCGCTGCCTCAGCGAAGACCGCTCCCAACCAGGCCCCCGGGTTCTCCCCGGCTGGAACCGACGGGGAACACGCCTGCACCATGGTCGCCGCCCGGTCGAGCACGCCGGAAACATCCACGCCGCCGAGCGCCGCCGGCACGAGGCCGAAGTACGAGAGCGCCGAGTAGCGGCCGCCGATGTCCGGCGGGTTGAGGAAGGTTCGGCGGAACCCGCGCCGTGACGCCTCATCCGCCAGCGCCGTTCCCGGGTCGGTGATGGCGATGAACTGCCCGCCCTTCTGACCCGCCTGCTGCCAGAAGTGGCGGTAGTGGGAGAGCGTTTCCAGCGTGGTCCCCGATTTCGAGGCGACGATGAAGACGGTCTTGCGAAGATCGATGGCCTTTTCCAGGGCGCTGATCGCGGCGGGATCCGTGGTATCGAGCACGTGCACGTCGAGCGCAGCTCTGGGGGCGCCGAAGGTTTGCCGGAAAACTTCCGGGGCAAGGCTGCTGCCGCCCATGCCCATCAGGACCAGGTCGGCGAACCCCTCGCCGACCAGCTCTTTGCGGAGCGCCTCCAGCTCGGGCACGCGTTCCTCCATCCGATCGGCGACCTGGAGCCACCCCAGCCGCTCGCGGATCTCGGTTTGCGTGCTGCCGTTGGACTTCCACAAACCGGCATCTTTCTCGGCGATCCGGCGCACCACCGCCGTCCGGTCTAGCTGCTCGAGCCGCGTGCCGAGCGAGTCGGCGAACTTCTGCACGCCCTCACGCTCGAGGGTCTCCGTCACGTCGTCGTAGTCGATCCCCAGCGCGCGCAGGTCGTCGAAGAGCTTGTGCGCCTCGTCGATGCCCGCGGTGAGGGCCTGCACGACGTTGCCGTGGTCTTGGAACGCGAGGATCGTCTCCTCCGGCATCGTGTTGACAGTCTCGGGGCCGATCAACTCCTCGACGTACATCACGTCGCTGTAGCTGGGATTCTTGGTTCCGGTGCTGGCCCACAGGCAGCGTTGCACGGATGCCCCTGCCGCTCGGAGGTCGCCGAATTCGGACCCATTAAAGATCCGCAAGAAGGCCTCGTAGGCCATCTTTGCGTTGGCGACGGCGGCCTTTCCCATCAGCTTCTGCAAGCGCGCACGTTCCGCCGGGTCCGTGGCCGCGGCGATCTTCTGCTCGAGCAGCTTGTCGACCGCGGTGTCCACCCGACTGACGAAGAAACTGGCCACCGACGCGACGTCGATCGGGTGCCCGTCCTTCATGCGCCGCTGCAGGCCGCGGATGAAGGCGCGAGCGACGTCCTCGTAGACCTTGACCGAGAACATCAATGTAATGTTGATGTTCACGCCGTCGGCGATGCATTGCTCGATGGCGGGGAGTCCGGCATCGGTCGCCGGGATCTTGACGAAGATGTTCGGCCGCCCGACGCGGTCGAAGAGATCGTGCGCCATCGCGATCGTGCCCTGCGTATCGTCGGCAACGCGAGGCAAGACCTCGATGCTGACGTAGCCGTCTTTGTGCTTCGTCTGCTCGTAGACAGGTTTGAGCACATCGGCCGCCAGCTTGATGTCCTCGACGATGAGGCTGAGCATGATCTCCTCGTCCGTGATGCCCATGTGGACCAGGTCGCGGAGTGCGTCGTCATAGTCACTGCTGCCGCCGATCGCCTTCTCGAAGATGGTGGGGTTGGAGGTCATGCCCACGACGGCATCCTCCTCGATCATTCGCGTCAGCTCGCCGGACGTCATGAGGCTTCGGCGGATGTAGTCGAGCCAGACGCTGGTGCCTGCCTCGTAGAGCTCGAACAGGGGATTCTTCGCCATCGGTCCTCCTATGGCCAGGGCGCTGTGGGGCCACTCATTAGACTCTCACACCGCAGGGGGTGCTCGCGCAATCTCGCTCCCCCTCCAGGGGAAAGGCAGGGTGCGGGCTGGCTTAGGTCCCGACGCCGCTCAGGGTGATCCGCTGGATCCCGGCATTGTCGATGACCGTGACGGTGCCGGAGAGGGCGCCGGCGGCGTGCGGGAGGAATGTCACCCGGATCGTGCAGCTCGCTCCGGCGGCCAGCGTGCTGCCGCAGCTGGTACTCATGGTGAAGTCATCGCCGCTTACCTTGATGCTGCCGATGAACAGCAGGCCGTTGCCGGCATTGAAGAGGACGAGATTTTGCGGCAACGTCGGGCTCCCGACGCGTGCCCCACCAAAGTTCAGGAATCCGCTGCTGACCAGGGCCCTCGCCGCCGTCCCGGTCCCGCGAAGGCTCACGGACTGTGTGCCGCCCGGCCCGTCGTCAGATAGGGTCAGGGCGGCGGCGCGCAGGCCGTAGCCGTGCGGCGCGAAGTTGACCGTGATCGAGCAGGAGGCGCCGGGGACGATCGACCGCAGGCAGTTGTTCGACTGGCTGTAGTCGCCGGCAGCGGTTCCGCTGATCCCGATGGCGCGAATCGTGAGCGCGCCGTTGCCCGTGTTCGTGACAGTCACGACCTGCGGCGCCGCCGAGCCGCCCAGGTTCGCGCCCGGCGAGAGAATCGTGGCACTCAGGGTCGCCACCGGCTGAAAGGCAAAGCCGCTGAGCCGCACGGTGTCGGTGGAGCCGGGAGCCGCGTTGCCATCATCGGTCACCACCAGGCTGCCGGTCCGAGCCCCCGCCGCCGTCGGCGTAAATGTCACGCTGATTGGGCACGAGAGGCCGGGGAGCAAGAGCGCTGGGCAATGCGGCGTCGCCTTGAAATCGCCGGTGGCCGAGATGACGGCAATGCTGAGCGGCCCATCGCCGCGGTTCGCCAGCGTGACGGTTTGCGGAACGCTACTGGCGCCGACGTTCTGGCTGAAGTTGAGCCGGTCCGGACGAGCGTGCTCGGAATAAAGGTGATCGTGATGAGGCAGCTGGCGCCGGGTGCGAGGACCGGCGGGCAGTTGTTGCTCTGGGTGAAGTCGCCATCTTCACGAATCGCGCTCAGGTGCATCGGTGCCTGGCCGGTGTTGACGAGCCGCACCGTTTCCGAGCCACTGCCGCTGCCCAGGTTCTGGGTGAAAACCAGTGACTGGCTCGTAAAGGTGGCGGCGGGTTGCGCCAGACTCCCGGTGAGCGGTACCGATTGCGAGGCACTACCCGACGACCCGTTACCGCCCGCATCGTCCTTGACGGTCAGCGTGCCGCTGCGCGTCTTCTTGTCGTCGGCGCCGATCTGGCTCAGCGTGATCGTGATCAGGCAGCTGGCATGGCCGGCCAGCGCGCTCGGACAGTTGTTGCTCTGGGCGAAATCCGGGTCGGTGCCATTGTCGAGCGAGATCGAGGTGATGTGGAGCAGGCCATCGCCGTTGTTCGTCAGCGTCACGGTGGCGGGCGTCGCCGGACCATTGAGTGGTTGGTTGATCACGACCGCTGGCGGACTGAGTGTGACGAGGGCCGCCGTGGCTTCACCCTTGAGGGTGATCAACTGCTGGCCCCCCACGGCATCGTTGGGAACCACGACGCTGCCGATGTGGGTGCCGAGGGTGGCGCGCGGTTGGAACGCGACCTCGAAGGTACAGGTCGTCCCTGGCTCGAGTCGAGCCTGGGCGCAGGTGTTCTTGAGGGGATCGAGGTAGAAGTTGTTCCGGTCCGCACCGAGATCAACGGCCCCCATGACCAGCAGCCCACTTCCGGTGCTGGTCACAGTGACGCTCTGCGGTTGGCTGCGCCCGGCCAGGTTCGTCGGATCGAAGTTCACCTGGGTCCGCTGGATCCCGGCCTGCGTGACGCCGAGCCAGCGGATCCGGCTGTTGAAGCTATCGGCCACGAGCATCGCGCCCGAGTCGGCGAGCATGCTGAGACCACGTGGTCCGTCGACTTCGGCCGCATCGGCCGGGCCGGCGTCACCCTTGAGTCCGGTGCTTCCGATGCCGCCCAGAGTCGCGACCGCCTGGCCGGCGACGTCGACGCGGCGAACGCGGTGGTTCAGGTAGTCGGCGACATAGATGCTGCCCTGATCAACCGTAGAGCTCCAGGGGCGGTTGAAGTGGGCTTGCGCCACGCCGCCGTCGCCGAAGCCCGGCGCCCCATCCCCGGCGACTGTCTGGATGACGTTGGGCGCCTTCGGATTGGTGCTGACCGCGCTGACCCGCCGGATCCTGTTGTTGAAGCTGTCGGTGATGTAGAGATTCGGGGACGTGGCGGTATCGACCGCGACGCCATATGGGAAGTAGAGATCGGCCTGGCGCGCGTCCCCATTCTCGCCGCTGAAGCCGAGCCGGCCGGTGCCCGCCACCGTGAAGATCGAACCCACGGACAGCACGCGACCGTTGCCATCGAACCGCAGGCCGCCAACGACTTCACGGACCCGGCTGTTGTAGGTATCGGCGATGAAGAGGTTGCCCGCCGCGTCGACCGCGAGTCCCGTCGGATAGCTCAGCGCCGCCTGCGTCGCCTTTTTGCCCTCATCGGTGGCGGCATAGCCCGCGGTTCCGGTGCCGGCGACGGTCGCCATCGTCTGATGCGTCAGGTCGATCGCCCGGACGACATTGTTGAAGGTATCCGCGACATAGAGCACGTTGCGCGCGGTATCGAGCGCGCCACCCATCGGGTATGCCAACCGTGTGGCGGTCGGCTGGCTCGACGTGAGCCCCGGACCGCGCGCGCCGCCGATTCCGGCCAGCGTACTGACATCGCTGCCGGTGGCAAAGGTGCGCACCGCGTGGTTGAAGGTGTCGATGACGTAGCGCTGGCCGGTCACGGCTGGCACCGCCGCGTTCAGCTGTTCCGCCGGCGTGATTTTTGAGAGGACCGCCGCCGGCGCGGCAAATTGGGCGCGGCCCGGCTTCTGGCCGTTGCCGGCAAAGCTCGCGGTCCCATTGCCGGCTTCGACGTGAATGTTGTGCCCGGGCGCGGTGGAGATGGAGCCTTCCAACACTCGCACGAGATTGTTGCCGGTGTCCAACTCACCGGCCTTCCCGGTGCCGGCGACGGTACGGAGCGCGTGTTCGGACGTTGCCGACAGTTCGCGAATGGCATTGTTGCCGGTGTCGGCGATGTAGAGATTCGCCTTCTCGTCGAAGCCAAGCCCCGACGGCTGCCGGAGAAGCGCTGAGCTACCTGGAGCGGCGTCGGTGTAGCCCGCACTTCCCGTGCCGGCCACGGTGGTCAACGAACCGGTCTTCAGGTCGAAGCGGCGGACCACATTGTTATAGGTATCGGCGATGTACAGCCCATCGCCGTTCACGGCCAGCGCGCGTGGTTGGTTGAGTGGCGCGGCGACGAGCGTCCTGATGACGCCGCTGCCATCGATCCAGCGCACCCGGTTGTTGAGGGTGTCGGCGACGTAGACAAACTTCCGCTTGGGGTCCCAGGCGATACCGTACGGGGAATTGAGCTTGGCCGTCACCGCCGGACCCTGGTCGCCGGAATACCCGAAGCTGCCGGCTCCCGCGATGGTGGTGATCACGGCCGTCTGGGCACCCGTGGGGTTATCGATCGACGGGATGGTGACGGCCGCCTTGCGCACCTGGTGGGCATAGGTGTCGGCGATATAGACGTCGAAGCCCGTCACCTGGTAGCCGACCTGGGTGACCTGCCCGATCGCGAC
Source organism: Chloroflexota bacterium (assembly GCA_005889395.1). Taxonomy (GTDB): domain Bacteria; phylum Chloroflexota; class Dormibacteria; order CF-121; family CF-121; genus CF-13. The sequence goes on along the minus strand of VBFX01000232.1, from coordinate 171 downwards.
CGCATACGGGCCGGCCAGTTGGGCCTTGGCCGGATCAGCGCCGTCGCCCGCAACCGCGAGGCTTCCGGCGCCGGCAAAAGCCACCTCCGTGTTGTCGATCAGCATCCGAACGACATGATTGGCCGGGTCGGCGACGAAGGTGTAGCGGCCAAAGACGGCGAGGCCGAAGGG
>VBFX01000231.1 GCA_005889395.1 Chloroflexota bacterium | reverse complement strand
TCGGTTTCAGGTCGAAAGCTCTAACGCAACCACCTTCTGCGTCCAGATCTGAAGCGTTTTTCCGACGGTGTACTACATGAAGTGCTACATCGGGCCAGGGGTTCAGAGGTGCGCCGAAGCTGCAGCTACTCGTCAGCCTTTGATCGCCCCGAGATAGATCTCCGGATAGCCCTGGCGCGCACGCGGCAGGAAGGTGCGGAGGGCCACGCGGTCCCTGTAGCAGCGCATACGCCGGCCCGGAGCGTGGCGCCCCGCGGCCCACCGCTCCGTTTGGAAGCACAGCACGCGAGATCAGCCGGCGCCGCTAGCCCTATGCCAAACCTGCTCAAAGGCATCTTTGGTGATCTCCACTGGCCTGAACTCGCCCCGTTTGGCGATCTCCTCAAATGGGGGCATCCCAATGCACGAAGGGTTTGCATGGTGCGTCAGGGTCGATCACAGTGAGTCCAAGGCTCTGCGCGCCATCTGGTACTCCGGCCCAGTTGACTGGTGGCGAGACATCAGCGCCGCTGGATGTGTACCTGGCCGGGATGGCGCCGCCGTTGCTGAATGCTCGGCTGGACACACTGATCGACGCCGCCGCCATCGACTCCTGCTGACACGCTACGAGGAAAGCAACAGTGCCGCCAACGATGCGACCCGACAGGTTCCACGTTCACTGCGTGATATAGAGCCCGGCTGGCGCAAAGGTCCCGCCAACCGTATCCGGACCGCGGACAGTCGTCAGCAGGTGATGTGAAGCACCGCGTTCGTCTGGCTGTCTGTACCCCGAAGCAACCGGATCGCTTGATCCGTCCGCAGCGCAGTGACCTCAATCCCGCGGCGCCGGGCTTCTTCGAACACGGCGGGCATCACCGGAAGCGCCCCCTGTGCGCCGGTTCCGATGACCAGGCGGGAGCACATCCATGGGATCTTTTCCTCGACCGAGAGTGGCGTGTGGCCGTACTCCTCGCGAAATTGCTTCGAGGGTTTTTTCTTCCGCGGACGCACCGCCCCCCGGTCGATGACGACGTCACGTTCATAGGTCTTGCCGTCGATGCGGATCGTGCCGAAAGCGAACCTGTCGATTCGCATGCTTTCAGCGTAGGACGGCAAGAAACTGGTCGGGGGCCCGGAATTTGAACCCGGGGCCTCACGGTCCCGAACTCTAGGAACTCCCGTCCAGAAACCATTGAAACGATTAGTTTCAGTTCGAAAGTTCTAACTCAGCCAGCCTCTCCGTCCAGATTTGAAGCATTTTTCCGATGGTTTGCTACACGAACTACTACATGGGGATAAGGGTCTCAGTAGGACGCGGCGCGGGCTCACCCGCCCGGGCCGGCTCAACCCACAGGCCTGGTGAACGCCGGTGATTGACACTCCCGGCTAACGCTGGGGTACCTCCACCATTGCGCTGCCTCCGCCTCGCCGAACCGGCTCGGCGGCAGCCAGGACCATCCCGCTCGACAGGAGCTCGATCCCGGTCGCGGCTCCGATCTCGGGCGTGGAGCTGAACGTCTCGCCAACAGCTTCCAGCGCCAGCCGTTCGGGCGTGTCGAAGAAGGCGGGTTCGGCTTGGGTGGTCGAGGAATTCCGCTGTGAGATCCGCGCGGTTGCGACGGCGGCGGGAAGCGTCCGGCCCAGGTCCAACCGCTCTAGCAGCATCTGCAGGACGGTGGTGATGATCGAGGCCCCGCCCGGCGAGCCGAGCGCAAGAATCGGCTTGCCGTCCTTCAGCACGATGGTTGGCGACATGCTCGAGCGTGGTCGCTTGCCTCCCGCCGGTGAGTTCGCCGTCCCCGTCACGAAGTTGAAATCGGTGAGCTCGTTATTGAGCAAGAAACCATGACCCGGCACCACGATGCCGCTGCCGCCGATCTGCTCAATCGTGAAGGTATACGAAACCACGTTGCCGAAACGATCGCTGACCGTGAGGTGTGTGGTGGAGGAATTGAACGGGGAGGGATCGCCCGGCGCGACGGGGACCGGAAGCGCGGTCGCGCCGATGAGAGCCCGACGCTGCGCCGCGTAGGTGTCAGAGAGCAAGCCCTGCAGGGGCACGCTCACGAAGTCGGGGTCGGCGAGGTACTGGTTGCGGTCGGCGTAGGCGAGCTTCGACGCCTCCAGCATCAAGTAAAGCGCCTGCGCCCGCGGAAGCGAGCCGAGGTCGAAGCCCTCGAGGATCTTGAGCGCCTCGCCCACCGTCGAGCCGCCGCTCGACGGCGGCCCCATGCTGAAGATCTCGTAGCCGCGGTAGTGGATGTCCGTCGGCGCTCGCGAGATCGCCTGGTAACTCGCAAGATCGCCGGCCGTCATCAACCCGGGCCGCACGTTGCGCGTGGCGCCGGGCACCAGTGGCGGATGCTGGACGGAGGTCAGGATTGCATTGGCGACATCGCCGCCGTAGAACGCATCCATCCCGTGACCCGCCAGCGTCTGGTAGGTCCGAGCGAGATCCGGGTTGCGGAAGATCGAGCCCACGGCGGGTGCGCCGCCGCCGGGCAGGTAAAGATCCCTGGTCGAGCTGAAGTCCTTGAAGCGGTCCTGGTTCGAAGCGACCTGGTCGTGGAACGTCTGGTCTACCTCGAACCCGCTCCGCGCGATTCCGATGGAAGGAGCGAGGGCTGCGGCGAGAGGGATCGTTCCATATCTGGCGAGCGCCTGCTCCCACAACCGCGGAGTCCCGGGCACTCCGACGCCCAGGCCACTGGTCACGCCCTCGGCGAAGGAGATCGGTAATCCTGTCGAGGGGTCGATGAAGCTGTCGGCGCGGAATGCCGACGGCGCCGTCTCGCGTCCATCGAGCGTGAACACCCGACCATCGCGCGCGCTGTAGATGACCATGAACCCACCGCCGCCCAGACCGCAGGAGAAAGGTTCGACGACTCCAAGCGCGGCCGCTGCAGCGACGGCGGCGTCGACTGCGTTGCCGCCTCGGCGGAGGGTGTCGATGGCCACGCTGGTTGCGATCGGATCGACGCTCGCAGCGGCGCCGCCGGTGCCGATGACGGTCGCCTCCTTCACAGGGGTCGGCCGGGCTGCGAGCGCCGGCTGACCTGCAAGCAAGATGGTCCACAGGATCGCGACGAGCGCGAACGCCGAACGCGTCATCAAACCGCGCACTTTCATCTCCCCAAGCCAGGCTTGCGACGCCGAGTTTGCGTCGCCAGATCGAGCCTACGGCTGCCGAGAGCGGCTGTCAAACGGCCGCGCTTCAGACGCGGCTTGGTTTCCGGCGCGCAAAGGCGACTCAAGATCAACTCGAACGGAAATCATGCGCCGCGCGCCGTCCACTGGGTGTTTCGAGTTCGAAATGTCCTGAGACATGCGAACCCTAATTCCTTCCGCTATCTGTTGAATTCATTGCGCAGCCCCGGCTCGTTAGGCGAAGGGCTCCCAGTCAACATTCACAAGGCGCTGAAGGCTCCGCCCCTATCGCATCAGCCGGCATCATTCCTTCAGCGCCGGCGTCGAAGCGACAGCTAACTGATCAGGCCGAACAGGCTCCAGTAG
>VBFX01000230.1 GCA_005889395.1 Chloroflexota bacterium | reverse complement strand
GAGGCGGCCGCTTGGGTGGGGGAGTACCGGCAGTTTTGGGACGAAAGTTTCGAGCGACTCGACGAATACCTCGCGACCGTACAAAAGGAGGAAACGCATGACAACGAAGGCAGAGACCAAGACCGCAAAGACTGACTACGTCATCGAACCCGGAAAGCAGGAGATCACGATCACCCGCGTCTTCGATGCGCCCCGCGAGTTGGTGTTCAAGGCGTTCACGGACCCGAAGTTGGTTTCGCAGTGGTTTGGTCCGCGAGAGTACACGACGACGGTCGACAAGATGGAAGCACGGCCGGGTGGGTTGTGGCGCTTCGTCCAACGCAACCAGAACGGAGACGAGTTCGCATTCCATGGCGTCCACCACGACCTCGTCGCTCCGGAGCGGATCATCGCGACGTTCGAGTTCGAGGGTGTGCCTGGCCACGTGCTGCTTCAAACGGTTAACTTCGAACCGCTTGGACAGAAGACCAAGCTCGTGGAGCAGTTGGTCTTTCAGTCGGTCGCCGATCGTGACGGAATGGTGGCGTCCGGAATGCAGGAAGGCTCGGATGATTCGATGGACCGCATGGCGGAAATCCTCGAAACCCTCAAAGCGCAGCGGGTCTAGGTCGCCCCAGAACATCGTCAAACTGAACCGGGGCCGGGAGGTCGCACCTCTCGGCCCCAGCCGTTTTGCGCGCGGGTTGCATGAGTCGCTGTGAAGTTCATCCTCGTTTTCGCGGGCGTACTGCTGCTCGCTCTCGAGCGGCTGCTGGGCGTCGGTGCTCGTCGCTCGGTGGTCATCGGCAGCCTGGTCCTGGGCGCCGCTCTCGTCGTCGCGATGCTGCCCTTCCCGTCGCCGTTTGCCTTGCCCGTCGGCGCCGGTTAACGTGGCCCGCCGATTTCAGCAGGGAAGGAGACCCCAGGCCTGCTTAGCACGCAGAATTCGAAGCGCCGCATCGTCGACCCGCTGGCGAAAGCCCGGGTTGGCGGCGGCGCGTGAACGGAGCCCCAGCACCATGGCGTGGGCCGGCGCCGACGTCTTCGAGATGATCATGTCGCCGCCCGCTGAGAGAAACGCGATCGCGCGTGTTGCCGGTGGGATGCTCGCCACTGCGACGGTATCGCCGAGGTCGTCGGAGATGACGACGCCGTTGAAACCCATCGTGCCACGCAACATTTGCCCGATCACCACCGGCGAGAAGGCCGCCAGCTGATTGGGATCGATCTTCGTGTAGAGGGCTAACGCCACCATGACGAAGTCGGCGTTCCCACCGGTGCCCATCTTGAAGGACTGCAGGTAGGGATCGTTCGGGGTAGTGGTCGTGTCGGTCGCCGTGGTGAAGTCAGTGTTACCGGTTACGCGGCCAAGTCCGGGGAAATGTTTGAGGCTGACGGCGATGCCGGATTGATGCATCCCGGTGAGGACGGCGACGCCATGGGTCCCGACGGTTACTGGATCGTGGCCGTACTCGCGCTGGAGCGCGCCGATCGGCTGGTTCTGGGCATCCGTTCCGGGCGGAACGACGTCCATGACCGGGGCGTAATTGAAGTTGATGCCGGCCGCGCGAAGTTCCTGCGCCCAGCCGGCGGCGCGACCCTGCAAGAGGCTTGCGCTCCAGGTGCCTTGCACGACAGCCGCAGGGATCTGAGAAAAGCCAGGCCCCTGCATCGCCTGGATGACGCCACCCTCCTGGTTGGCCGCGATGAAAAAGCCAATATTGCCGGTCGCCGCAGCAGAAACCTGCGCCTGAACTGCCGCCGTGACAGCATGGATGCCATTGACCCCGGCCGTGCTGGTGGCCACAAACCAGACCGAGCCGATGTGATCCGACTGGATCAGGTTGATTTCGGTAGGTCCCAGGCGGTCGCCACCGAGGCCAAGCTCGAATAGCTGACCGATCTCCTGATCGAGCGTCAGTGTCTGGAAGACCCGGTCGGCGCAGGCAACCGGTGGAGTCGGAGTGGGAGTCGCCGTTGGAGTCGGCGTCGGGGTTGTGGAAGGACTCGCCGATGGATGCGGCGAAGGAGCCGCCGCCAGCCCGCAGCCGGAAACAGAGACGACGATCACCAAAAGAATCGTCGCGAGCCGGCCGCGATGCATCGTCGATACAACGCCAGCGTTGCTGATTGGGTTATTGCGAGTCACGCGTTTCGAGCGTTCAGTATGGGTGAAGGGGACAGGCCCCCTCTTCAGGGGCCCCCACCCTGACCCTCCTCCGCACCCGGGGGAGGGAAGGCCTTACGGTCCGGGGCCGTCATACCGATGCGATGGCGGCCTCGGCCCACTTCCTTCCCAGCCTCGACTGGCTGATCAAGCTCGGCATCGGCCTGATCGTGGCTGCGGCAGGTGTCCTCTTGATTCGGCCGCGGCGCCGCGACGGCTGGCGCTTCGCGATTGGCATCTTCACCATCGAAGCCGGGGCGCTGGTCGCGATCCGCGGGATTGTCGCCGCCGGCGGCTCGAGCTGGTGGCAGTACCTGATGCCGTTCGCGCTGGTCCTGGTGCCAGGGATCTTCATCGCGGTCGTACTCACCCGCTTGCGCTGGTGGCGACGCGTCGGATTCACGCCGCTGTGGGAGTGGCAGGCGCCACACCTCGTGGTCCCGCTGGTACTGATCCTGGTGCTGCCCATCGTGGGCTTCTCGGCGCGAGGCATGATGGCGACCACCGCGCTCGTGCTCACCCTCCAGGTCGGCTTCGTCCTGATCGACATCTTCATGGAAGAGGTCACCTACCGCGGTGTCATCCTCGAGGCGCTTGCCGGGCTCGGCGGCGGCTCGCGGGTGGCGATCTCCGCAACCCTCTTCGGGCTGAGCCATCTCGACAACTTCTTCCTCCCGGGCGCGGATGAGCTCGGCGTCGCCTACCAGATTTTCGAAGCGGCTCTCGTTGGCGTCCTCTTCGGGGCCGTACGGCTTCGCATGAACGCCATCTGGCCGGTGATGATCGTGCACGCCATCTACGACTTGATCCTCGTGCTGGCGTTCGGACACGCCTTCCCGGTGGCACCCACGGTGCCCGGCTTCCTGGTGGCCACCGTGGTCAACCTGGGCCTCGCCGCCGTCGGGCTCTTCCTCCTGAGCGCACGGCAGGCTACCGGCAGGGCCCGGCTCGAGGCAGCCTGACGTGAGACTCCGACGCGAGCATGGCATCACCGCCGCACTCGGCCTCAGCGTGGTGCTCGCGATCATCGACCTCCAGTGGTCCTACACCCTTCATTACAAGCTCGCCCAGCCCGACTTCTACGTCTACTACCTGGCCGCCCAGCTTGGCCGGGTCTGGGGTTGGGGGGCGATCTACGACCCGGCCCTCTTCCTTCCGCCGGTCACCGCCGCTGTGGGAAAACCGCTGCCCTAT
>VBFX01000192.1 GCA_005889395.1 Chloroflexota bacterium | reverse complement strand
GCGGTGGCGGTCATCTTTGGATGTCAGCTTCCGGTTCCCGTAGCAGCCGCTGACTCACCGCTCGTGATCGGCGTCGACCACGCGGACTTTGCCAACCAGCAGCCACAAGCCGGGCGGCTGTTCGAATACACCGATTTCTTCAGCCGGCAGGCCACGATACACACCGGCGATACGATTGACTTCCGGTCAGCGCCAGGGTCTTTTCATATCGTCGCACTCGCACGAACCGAGCTCTGGGCCCGGAGCACCTATCCGGTCGCGCTCGCCGACAATGACGGCGGCGGCCTGACCGACATCGCCACCGGCAGCGGTACCAACAAACTCGTCTTTGGCCCCTCGAATTTTCCGATTACGGGTGGAAGCCATCACGGTGGTGGCACCATCGACTTCACCCGCGGCTTTGGCCCACCGGCCTGCGGCGTGGCGCTCCTGGGTGAGGCGGCATGTAATTTCGCTGGGGGCGCGGACGTGGAAATCCTCGGGCCGGAGATTGGCGTCGACTATGCGACCGGCAACCTGGGCTTCGCCGACCAGCTGGTGAACATCAACGCGCAGCCGGGGCGTTACCACTACTTCTGCTACATCCATCCGGGAATGCGCGGCGTGCTCGACGTCGTCGGGAACGGCGCCGGCACCAGCACGCAGGCCGAGATCGACGCGGCCTCGAATGCCCAATTCGCGAGCGACCAGGCGCAGGCGCTCGTGGTCGAACAGCAGACCAACCAGGTCGAATTTACGGGTGGAGCACCCGGGACCCGGAGCTACACGGTGCACGTGGGGATCGCGGCGGCCAACAACCACGTCGCGATCGACGAGATGTTCCCCAGCCAGCCGCTCGGTCTGGTGGCCGGTGACACCGTCCAATTCCTCTGGAGGGATCCGCACAACGTCCACAGCGTGGCGTTCCCCGCGGAGAGCCCCAACCTGCCGGAACCCTTCGGCTTTGACTGCGGGTCGACCTACAACCCCATCCCATTTACTGGCCCGCCACCGATCTGTCTGGAGCCGGGCGACTCGCAATTCGAGGTCATCGGCGATCCTGGCAACGCCGGCCCCGGGACCGTCCTATCGGATCCGTCGGTGGTCGTCGATTCCGGTGTCCTCGGTGGAACCGGATACGGGGTGACGCCCTCGGCTCAGTCCTGGTCGCTGTCGACCAATGGCGGCAGCCAGCCAGGCGCCTATCGGTTCCAGTGCACGATCCACGATTGGATGCAGGGCACGCTCGCGCTTGTTGGCTAGCGGCGCGACGGTGTTGTGTGCAAAGGCCGGGCGCGAAGCCCGGCCTTTCTTTATGGTGGGAGAGTCTCAGAGCTTGCGCTCCGTTTACGAACGACTAGCGAACGGCGGCGACAGCCGGGATCTCGTGCTCCACGACCTCGTACGGCTGCGGCGACGCGTCGCCCGTCGAGATCTCCTTCAGCTTGCTGAGTGCGTCCTTGAGGTAGCGGCTCTCGCTCTTCTTCATCGCCTCCTCGGAATCCCAAAAGCTGATGGCGGCCATCATGTTGTCTTCAGTCAGGGCGCCATACCAGCCAACGAACCCGGGCTCGTTGTGGGCGGCGCGCGCCACGTCTTGAGCCAACCGGGTCGCCTGCGGCTCGGCGTCTTTGCGGATCCCCGACACGGTCAGGCGAGCTGCCTTTGGAGTCTTGTGCGTCTCCTCTTGCGCCTTCACCTCGCCCATGTGCCGGGTCGTCGGCTTGGTGAGGACGTCCTTCAGCTTGGCAACCTGCTCCTGGTAGTAGCCGCTGGCCTCGTTCGCGAGCAGCGCCTCCTTCGACTCCCAGAGGCTCAGAAAGACGGCTTCTCCCTTGGGGTCGAGGCAGAAGCTCAAGCCTCTAAAGCCTTTCTGCTGTCTCGCTGCGGTGAAGATCGACTCGGCGATCATCTCCGCGTTCTCACGCTTCTTCGGGTCGATCGTCGCTTCGGTGAATCGTGCGTACATCAAGAGCACCTCCACACACGTCCGAACATGACTCTCAGTTCGGATCACGTGACGGCCTGACTTTCCGCCAGATTGCGGGTGGGCCTCGCCGAGCCTGCCACAGTGGCATCGCTTGGCTCGCAAGGCTGGTTGAGGGGAAAACCGACGGTTCAGGAACATCCATCCCATGTAGGGCCCTGGTTTACCAGGAGGCCCCTGGGCCGTCGGTTTCTGTTTGCAGTATGCGCCTCTTCGAGCCCCTGTGCGGGCCGTTGCAATCTCGGGGATCGACCTTCTGGTATTACTCGCGCAAGGTGGCGCGCGAGAGGTCACGGATCGACACAATTCCGACCAAACTCTCGCCTTCCGTCACAGGAAGGTGCCGGAAGTGCCCGGCCAGCATGATCTGCAGGGCTTGCTCAACATCGGCGCCGGGGCCCACCGTGATGGGGTTTTGGGTCATCCATTGACCAACCGGCTGGCTCGTGGCTGCCCGAATGTCGTACGACAACGCTCGCACCAGATCGCGCTCAGTGAAGATGCCTTCCAGCTTCGCATCCTCCATCACGAGTACCGCGCCCACTCGCTGAATCCCCATGACGTTCACCGCCGCTGCAACGGAGGTTGAGGGCTCCACCGTGACCAGCTGCTCGGTCATCACCTCGCGAACGGCTGTCATCTGTGCCTGTTGCCATTATGCGAGCCGATCGGACCCCGTGACCGCTGAGTCGTCTTTCGTCGGTGTCCGCGATCACGGGCGGCTCGTCAAAGACGTAAAAGCTGGTCTCCAGGACGCGCCTTTTCCGAAACTTTGAACGCGACGTCGTCGCCTGGTCCGGCGCGGTCCACCTTCTGATGTTCGATCTCGAGCGACTCGATGGCTTCGGTGAAGTCCGTGGTGTGCCCTTTCACGCGAACCCGGTCGCCGACCTTGAGCTCCGCGCTCAGTCTGGCCGCGGCTACAGCGATGTTCGGGAAGTAGTGGGTGATCCTGCCGACCGGCTCTTCCGTCACACGAAAATGTCCAGCGGGAGAACAGCCGACACGACGAAATTGGGGACATCCACCACTTCGCTGATCTTCAGGTCGACGGCGACCGAGCAGATCGCGTACGCCTGCTGGCGGGAATAGCCGCGCTCCTGAAGATGGTCGACCATATTGAGCATGGCATTGCGGGCCGCCAGGGTCGCGTTCTCGGACTGGTTGCGGCCACCCTTCTCCACCGACAGGCCGGTCGTGGCGTAGTAGCGGCGCGGCACGCCCAGCTCGGGCGGCACGGCGTAGGTGTCACGGAAGTAGGCAACATCGCGCAGATTGCGGCGAGCCGCCTCCCCCTTGCGCACGAAAAACTGGGCATGGAACACCGAACGCATCTCGATCGCGGTTCCGCAGATCTCGCCGTCGCCCTGGGCGAAGTGGGCGTCGCCGACCGAGAAGAGCGCCCCTTCGACCTGCACCGGGATCAGCATGGTCGTCCCGGCGCAGAGCGCCTTGATGTCGACGTTGCCGGCCGTCTCGCGCGGGGGAACGGTCCGCAGTGCCTCGGCCGCCAGTCGGCGGTCATTGGGGACGGCGTCCGTCGCGTCCGGCGGGA
>VBFX01000190.1 GCA_005889395.1 Chloroflexota bacterium | reverse complement strand
GACGGGCTCGGTGCCCACCGAGTTATGGACGTCGAGGATCACCGCCGTGCTGGCACAGAAGCGTGCGACTTCCTCCACGAAGATCGCGAAGGAGACGTGGTCGAGGCCGGCACCGCCATAGGGGTCGGGCACCAGGACGCCGAGCAGTCCGAGCTTGGCGGCCTTGTTAACCAGGTCGCGGGGAAACTCGCTGTTGTGATCGATCGCCTCGGCGCGCGGCTTGACCTCACGCTCGGCGAATTCCCGTGCGAGCTTGCGAATCTCCCGCTGTTCGGGGCTGAGCGAGAGATCCATCAGTTCACGCGGACGATGGTCGCCTCGCCCTGCGCCATCCCCGAGCAGATGCCGGCCGCGCCGTAGCCGCCGCCCCGGTGGCGCAGCGCGTAGACGAGGTGCATCAGGATGCGCGCGCCGGAGGCGCCAATCGGGTGGCCGACCGCGAGCGCGCCGCCGTCAACGTTGACCCGTTGTTCATCGATCCCGAGCAGGTCCATCGCGGTGCAGGCGACCGCGGCAAAGGCCTCGTTGATCTCGAAAAGGTTCATGTCGTTGACCCGGAGCCCGAGCTTTTTCAGCGCCGCCTGGATCGAGGACGCCGGGACCGTGGCGAGATAGGGCGTGTCGGCCGCCGACTCGCCGTAGGCGAGCCACTGGGCGAGCACCGAGAGATTCCGGCGTTTCGCCTCCGTCGCACTCATGAGCAGGATGGCGGTGGCGCCGTCGTTGACGCCGGGGGCGTTGCCCGCCGTGATCGTCCCATCCTCCGAGAAGACAGGTCTGAGCCGCGCCAGGCCCTCGAGGGTGGTGTCGGGCCGCGGCTGCTCGTCCGCCGCTACCGTCGTGGTGCCTTTGGGGGTCGCCACCGCGATGGGAACGAGTTCCTCTGTGAAAGAGCCGGCCTTGAGGGCCGTCGCATACCGCTGCTGGCTGCTGTACGCGTATTCGTCCTGCCGTTCACGGGAGACCTCAAACTCTTTCGCGACGTTGCTGCCCTCCACCGCCATGTGGCAGCCGTTGGCGGGATCGATCAGACCGTCGCGAACCATGCTGTCGACCAAGGCGCCGTCGCCAAGGCGATACCCGAAGCGCGCCTTCTCGAGCAGGTAGGGCGCCCGGCTCATGCTTTCCATCCCACCCGCAACGACCGACCGGGCATCACCGCTGCGGATCAGGAGCGCGGCCAGGTTCACGGCCTTGAGCGACGACGCGCATACCTTGTTGACGG
>VBFX01000189.1 GCA_005889395.1 Chloroflexota bacterium | reverse complement strand
ATGACCTGGTCGATATCCGCGCCCTCGACGTGCGCGCGGCTAAGGACTTCCTTGATGACGGAGGCGCCCAGGTCCGGCGCGGTCATGGTCGAGAGACCACCGCCCAGCTTGCCAAACGGCGTTCGGGCCGCCGCGACCAGGACGACGTCCTCCACGATTGCATTCTAGGAGCGGGTGACGGAGCGCGAAATGACGCGCCATATACTTGAGCCGGTGGAGTTCAAGCACCTCCTCTATGGGCGGCGCGATGCGGTCGCCACGATCACCATCAATCGCCCGGACAACCGCAACGCGCTCGGCACCGACACCGTCAAGGAGCTTCGCCAGGCGTTCGATCAAGCGAAGCACGACGAGGCGGCTCGCGTGATCGTCCTGACCGGCGCGGGCAAGGTGTTCTGCGCCGGGGCCGACCTGCAGGGTTTCCGTCTCGAGATCTCCGAACTGGACCGCTATTTCCAGCGGCGCAACCTCGCCGACCTCTTCCTCG
>VBFX01000191.1 GCA_005889395.1 Chloroflexota bacterium | reverse complement strand
CTGGGTGATCTTGGCATCGCGCATCATCCGCTCGGCCGGGAAGTCGCGCAGATACCCGTAGCCGCCCAGGATCTGGACCGCGTCGGTGGTGACGCGCATCGCCGTGTCCGAGGCGAAGACCTTCGCCACGGCCGAGCTGAGGTTGATGTCGGGCAGGTGGCGGTCGAGCGCGTCCGCTGCGGCGTAGGTCAGGGCACGGGCCGCCTCGATCTGGGTGGCCATGTCGGCCAGCATGAACTGGATGCCCTGGAACTCGATGATGGGTTTGCCGAACTGGCGCCGGTCGCGGGCGTAGCGGCGGGCGAGGTCGAAGGCCCCTTCCGCGATGCCGAGCGCCTGCGCCGCGATCCCGGGACGGGAATGGTCGAGGACGCGCATTGCCAGCTTGAACCCGTCGCCCTGGTTGCCCAGCCGGTTGGCCGCCGGTACCGCGAGATCTTCGAAGAAGAGCTGCGCCGTCGGCGAACCGCGGATTCCCATTTTTTTCTCGAGCTTGCCGACTTTGAAACCCGGCATCGTCTTCTCCACGATGAAGGCGGAAATATCGCGCGCCGGCGCGTCACCGTTCTGGTCGGTGCGGGCGAAGACGACGATGGTGTCGGCGACGCTCCCCCCGGTAATGAATGTCTTTGACCCGTTCATCACGTAAGTGTCCCCGCGTCTGATCGCGCGCGTCCGCATGCCACCGGCATCCGATCCGGAGCCCGGTTCGGTCAGCGCGAAGGCGGCCATCTGTTCACCGCGCGCCAGTGGCGGCAAGTACTTGCGCTTCTGGTCCTCGCTCCCCGCCAGCCAGATGGGCAGGCTGCCGAGCGACTGGACGCTGAGGATCAAGGACGACGTGGCGCAGAACTTGCTGATCTCCTCGACCGCCACGATCAGCGTGAGCGCGCTGCCACTGATGCCGCCGTACTCCGGCGTGAAGGGAATGGCGAGGATGTCGTGCTTCGCGAACAGCTCCTTGATGTCCCACGGGAACTCGCCCGACTCGTCGATCTGCGCCGCCCGTGGTTCCACCCGTTCCAGGCAGATGTCGTGCACCATCTCGCGGATCTCCCGC
>VBFX01000188.1 GCA_005889395.1 Chloroflexota bacterium | reverse complement strand
GTTGACGTTGACGATCGCCCAGCCGTAGAGGTCGGCGAGCTCGACGCAGAGCCGGTTGACATCGTCATAGGTGCCGTTGACCTCGACCACGGTCGCGCCGTAGGCGCTGGCGGCTCCAACTTTGCCCGGCTCCAGGCCGGCGGGGATGAAGACCAGGGCGCGAAGACCGGCGCGCGCGGCATAGGCGGCTACGGAGCCGGCGAGGTTTCCGGTGGAGGAGCACGAGAGGGTGTCGAATCCATAAGAGCGCGCGAAGTTGGTGGCGACCGCGACGTTGCGGTCCTTGAACGACCCGGTCGGATTCAAGGTGTCGTTCTTGAGATACAGATGGTCGAGGCCGAGCACCTTCCCGAGGTTGGGCGCCTTGACCAGCGGCGTGAAGCCCGTCCCCAGGTCGATCGGTTCCCCGGTGGGGGCCGGCAACAACTCGCGATAGCGCCAGATGGTGTTGGGGCCCTTCGCGATCGACTCGCGGCTGACGCGCTGCCCCACGGCGGCGAGGTCGTAGGCGACCTCGAGTGGCCCGAAGCAGTGCCCGCAGACGTAGGCGGGTTCGAAGTCCCGCAACCGTCCGCACTCCCGACATCGCAACTGCTTCACCGAATTCCTCCTCGACGCTTGGTCACTGACAATAAAAAAGCCCCTGCGGGAGGGGCCGTCTCGTCCGTGACTGCATCATCTTTCAGACTCTCGTCTGACGGACTTTCCACCTTGCCGGTAACCCGGTAGGTTGGCAGGCATCTCTGGGCCGGTCCCTCCGCCACTCTTGATAACCGTCGGTATTCAGTTGTCCGAAAATCCTAACAGTCCCTGCCTCCGCCTTGCAACTCGACTAGGTAATTCGGGGCATTCCCCCATAAACGGGGGTGCACCATTGCCGGTAGCGCGGGTCCGCCCCGCGCACAGCGCGGAAGTACGCCTCCTGCAGTCCCAGCGTGATCGTGCCCGGACGGCCGGTGCCAACCGGGCGCCCATCGACCTCGACGATCGGTGCCACCTGGACGCCGGTGCCGCAGAGGAAAGCCTCGTCGGCCTGGTAGACCTCGGTGCGGTCGATGCTTCGCTCGACGACGTCCAGCTCGAAGTCGAGAGCCAGGCGCATCACGGCGGCGCGGGTGATGCCGACCAGGATGTCGTCGGTGACCGGCGGGGTGATCAGGGATCGGCCCTGGACCATGTAGAAGTTGGCCGCACTCCCTTCGGCAATGTGGCCGTCCTCGGTGAGCATCAGGCAATCGTCGTACCCGGCGGCGTTGGCGTCCTCGGTGGCCAGCGCCGTGTTGATGTAGGCGCCTGTGATCTTGGCCCGCGCCGGGATGCTGTTGTCACTGATCCGGCGCCAGGATGAGATCGTGACCCGCAGCCCGTCGATGGGCGAGTACGCCCCCATCGGCATCGCGAAGATCGCGACGGCATTCTCGGAGGAGTGCAGATCGACCTTGATCATCGCCGATGACTTGTAGGCGATCGGCCGCACGTAGACGTCGGTGTGGTAGCCATCGCGACGGACGATCTCGCGGGTCAGCTCGCAGAGCCGCTCGACATTCTCGTCGAGCTTGATCTTCAGAAGCGCCGTCGACCTGAGAAACCGCTGGTAATGCTCCGCCAGCTTGAGGAGGTAGATCTCCTGGTGCTCGGGGTTCCAGTAGCCGCGGATCCCCTCGAAGCAGGCGGTCCCGTAGTTCAGCGCATGGGTTCCGATGCTGACGTTTGCCTCGCCGAACGGAACGATCGCCCCCTTGAAGTAGGCAAAGCCTCCGTAGACCGCCTTCGTCGGTGGGGGTGGCGCCGTCTCCGGCGGGATGAGCGGTTCGACCGCCATCAGGCGATCACCCCCACCCGGCCCTCTCCCAACGCGGGAGGGGAAGACGCGAGGTCGTGAGTCCGGCGCACGATATCCTCCAGGTCCCGATCGAGGATGTCTTTCTTGCGGTCGGCCAATGCCAGGAACTGCTCCCAGGCTCGCCCAAAGTCCGCCTCGGACAGGTGGTAGCCGAGCTCGCCCAGGCGGAACTGGAAGGCGTGGCGGCCGGAACGGGGAGAGAGCACGATCCGGCTCTCTCCCATCCCCACGTCTTCGGGCCGCATGATCTCGTAGTTCAGCTTGTCTTTGAGAACGCCATCCTGGTGAATGCCCGAGGCGTGGGCGAAGGCGTTGCCGCCGACCACCGCCTTGTTGGGCTGGACCGGAATGCCGGTGTGTCGCGAGACCAGCGCGCTGACCGCCGCCAGGTGCCTGGTATCGATGCCGGTCCGCAGTCCAAGCGACTTCTCGCGCGTGCGCAGGATCATCACGACCTCTTCCAGCGAGGCGTTGCCGGCCCGCTCGCCGATGCCGTTGATGGTGCACTCGACGCGGCGGGCGCCGTTCAAGACGGCGGCGACGCTGTTCGCCGTCGACAGGCCGAGGTCGTTGTGGCAGTGCACACTGATCAAGGCGCGCTCGATGTTGCGAACGTTCTGGCGGATCGAGGCGATCAGCGCGCCGAACTCGCTGGGAAGCGTGTAGCCGGTCGTGTCGGGGATGTTGACCACCGTGGCGCCGGCGTCGATCACCGCCTCGAGCGTTTCGAAGAGGTACTCGAGGTCGGCGCGGCCCGCATCCTCCGGTGAGTACTCGACCTCGTCGCAGAGCGAGCGGGCGTAGGCGACCGCCTCCACACCCCGGCGGAGCACATCGTGGCGGTTGGAGCGCAGCTTCCGCTCGATATGGATGTCGGAGACGGACAGCACCATGTGGATCTGCTTGCGCTCCGCGTCCTGGACCGCCTGCCAGACGGCGTCGATGTCGGGGCGAGCCGCGCGTGCCAGCGCTGTGATCATCGGGCCCCGGATCTGTCGGGCGATCCGTTGCACCGCCTCGAAATCGCCGGGAGAAGAGAGGGGGAAACCGGCCTCGATCACGTCGACGCCCAGGCGGGCGAGCTGCCAGGCGATAGCCACCTTCTGATCCGATGTCAGCGATGCGCCCGGCGACTGCTCCCCGTCACGCAGGGTCGTATCGAAGATGAAAACGCGGTCGGCCGCGGGCTGCGGTACGGCGGGCTCCATCAGTTGCTCGCCTTCTTGTCGGCTTTCAGCCACGGCATCATGGCGCGGAGCTCCGAGCCGACCGTCTCGATCAGGTCGGCTTTGGCGCGCTGCCGGTAGGCGTTGAAGGCGGGCCGGCCCGCCTGGTTTTCCAGGATCCAGGTGCGGGCGAAGGTGCCGTCCTGGATCTCACGCAGGATCTGGCGCATCTCATCGCGGACCGCCGGGCTGAT